>CAZTDB010000091.1:0-7753 GCA_964612385.1 uncultured Ignavibacteriaceae bacterium | reverse complement strand
AGACTGTGTAAAAAGTGTTTCTGTCATTTCGACCGTCGAAACGATCCTTCGGAAAAATATTCTCTTCCATACTTACAAAACACGAAATTATCTGTCCATTAGCTACTATCAGGTAACCTAAAGCGGCAGTTACTAAGCCCGTGACAAAGAAGGCATGCTCGCCAAAGTTCTATTAATAGGGACTGGGCGGACAAAATCAAAAATTTTTTCGAAAGAACTATTACTCTTTATTTTGATATTACACTTAAATGCAGTAATCTTTTTTCATAGGGATGCTTTAGTATAATCTTTCAATTTTGAAACTATGCTATTTTATAATTCATCGAAGTAAAATCATTTTCTTTGTTTCAATAAAATCTCCGGCGATCATTTTGTATAAATAAATTCCCGACGGCAGACCGGCTCCGTTGAAATCTACTTCATGGAATCCTGCATCCAGCTCCTTATCCAATAAAATTTGAACTCTTTCACCCAAAACATTAAATACAATAATCTTCACAGTAGATTTTTTTTGTACTGCAAAATTTATTTTTGTGTTTGGATTGAATGGGTTGGGATAGCTTTGGTAGGCTATGTTATAAAAATGGGTTAACAATTTGCAATTTGTTTTCAATTAATAATCCATGATGAATATCTTCTGAATAGAAAATATTGCATTCCGATTCTACTGCAGATGCTACAGCTAAGCTGTCCCAAAACGAAAGGCTGTATCTTTTTCTTAATGACCAGGATAAACGAATGGTACTCTCCAAAATAAGAACTAGTTCACTTGATGCAATGAGGTCATTAATTCTTCCTTGAATTTCTTCATCAGGAAAATTATGCTTCAACATTATCCTGTAATACTCATTAATAATCTGCGTGCTTATGTTGAATCTTAAATCCGAATCTGCGAATAAAGATAATACCCGATCATACTTTGCTGAATTATCCTTTTCTTTCAAGGAGCCATATACAACGATATTAGTATCAAGAAAGACTTTATCGCTCATGCAATTCGTCCCGCGAGGGTAATACTATCTTATCGACAGTTAAAGGATTATTAATAATAAATTCAAATTTCTTTTTCTGCTTTATTTCTTTTTTGTTTAATAATAGATTGTAAATTTCCTTCAATGCTTCTTGAGCATTCCTGGGGAGTTTCGATATATCAAGCAGTTGTGTGGTCTTCATAATACATCTCTTTTTATTGTAAAATTAACAAAGCCTAATTCTAAAAGCAAAGACCTCTTTATGAATCATAACAACTTGGATCATAACAACATCTCATTAAGTCATAGAATTTTCACCATAGTCTTCTCTTTTCGATTTTTGTAACAAATTCTCATTTAACCCATTTAAAATCTTTACAGTTTTGTCGGAACGATCCTTCGGAAAAATATTCTCTTCCATACTTACAAAACATGAAATCACATGTCCGTTAGCTACTATCAGGTAACCTAAAGCGGCAGTTACTAAGCCGATGGCAAAACTTAAAATCCCTAACGGTTTGGCGAGAAAATCACCGCTTACACATCCTGCGAAACCGGGAAATGCCGTTAATAGACCAAACACTACAATTATCCATCCTACAGTCTCCATTATTTTACCGAGAGAGAGTAGTGCGGAGAATCTCGAGTTTTGGGTTTTATCTTACGTGGACATAATGCTTACCTCGTATCGATTTTATAACAGATTGTTTAGTTTAAAAAATTTTTAGCCGAATAAACCATATTGGCGCACACGTCACAATAGGGAATGCATTCAGAGTATGCAGATTTTTTGAACAAGATAAAAACATTAAACATACAAGCGAACAAAGCAGAAATTTCATTTCACCTCATTTATTCTTTTTGAGATGAGTTGGCTAAGTACTATTTACTGTTACTATATTTGTCGTTAGTTTATCGAAGGCATATTTTGAGGAAAATAACTTCGTTACCTTAAAGGCAATACCCTAGCCCTTTGTTTAGCTTCATCAATAGTAATTATGGCACCGGCTTCAATTAGGGTCTTGTGCTGAATGAGAGAAGAAATTAAAAGATTACCAATGTGCGAAGGTAAAACATCCTGAGTTCGAATCTGAATAACAGTAGGAATCTTTGATTTATTTGCTGCTAATATAGCACTAAAATCCAAATCATTAGTGAAAAGCGTATAACCATTTCTTTTTGCGTAATCTAATATTACCGAATCTTTATCACCGGGGTTTCCCACTTCTGACCAATGAACAGCTTCGATTTCATTTTTTTGAAGAAAAGTTTTCCACTCCGGTGATAAATTCATATCGATTAGAATTTTAAATTCCATAATTCAACGGAACTTCAATTTCTTCAGCACGCCAGGCAGCATAAGCTAAGGCTTGTTTAATGTCTTCTTGTTCCAGATATGGATATGCTTTCAATATTTCTTCAAAAGAATGTCCTGCTGCAACTAATCCTACAATTGTTCCAACAGTAACTCTCATGCCACGGATACATGGTTTCCCACCCATTACTAACGGATTAAAAGTAATTCTATCTAATGTATTCATTCTTTATACTTTCTTCTGTTTTGCACTAATATAGTTTATGGGAAGTCAATTTCAAAACTGAGCAAAAAGGTTATTTATCTTCTTGCTTAATGAAAGAAATTATGATTCTTTTTGCAGCAATTTTTCATTCGATCCATGCAGAAGCTTAGCTGTTTTGTCGGAACGATCGAGACTGTGTAAAAAGTGTTTCTGTCATTTCGACCGTCGAAACGATCCTTCGGAAAAATATTCTCTTCCATACTTACAAAACACGAAATTATCTGTCCATTAGCTACTATCAGGTAACCTAAAGCGGCAGTTACTAAGCCCGTGACAAAGAAGGCATGCTCGCCAAAGTTCTATTAATAGGGACTGGGCGGACAAAATCAAAAATTTTTTCGAAAGAACTATTACTCTTTATTTTGATATTACACTTAAATGCAGTAATCTTTTTTCATAGGGATGCTTTAGTATAATCTTTCAATTTTGAAACTATGCTATTTTATAATTCATCGAAGTAAAATCATTTTCTTTGTTTCAATAAAATCTCCGGCAATCATTCTGTATAAATAAATTCCCGATGGCAGCCCGGTTCCGTTAAAATCTACTTCATGGAATCCCGCATCCAGTTCTTTATCCAATAAAGTTTGAACTCTTTCACCCAAAATATTAAAGACAATTATCTTCACCGTAGATTTTTTTTGTACGGCAAAATTTATTTTTGTGTTTGGGTTGAAGGGATTGGGGTGGTTTTGGGATAACTTAAATTCTAGAGGTATAATGTCAACCTCAACTTCTATCTCCGGCGAGAACGAATAGCTTCCATCATAATTTATCTGCTTTAATCTGTAAAAATATTTTCCCGAAGAACTAAGTGTTTTATCGGTAAAACTATATTCCTGAGGTGACGTTGTTGTACCATGTCCTTCAATGAAACCTAAAAAATCCCAGTTTAATTTATCTGTAGAACGCTCTATCTCAAATCCTTTGTTGTTTAGTTCAGTTGCAGTTGACCAATTTAAGAGAACTTCATTATTCCCAATTGAAAAAGTAAATGATGTTAATTCAACAGGGATAATATCTTCCGAACATCCAACAGTATCAACAAGCTGTTCAGCACCTCCGACGGAATTAGCGGAAACAAGACCCCAATAAAATTGAATCCATTGTTGGTTTGTTAATCCATCTTTAACCTTAAATTTAAACCTAAATATTTGACCATAACCAGTATACCCTTGTGTTAAATTATATGCACTTGCACTAATCTTCCCATTTAGATCATCAGGTAATACAATTGAATTTGCACCATCCAAAAAAGAACCAAGCTCATAAGCTACATAATCAATATATTGGGTGCCGGAATATTTAAGTTCAAATGAAATAACATTCATGTTATTTACAGGAAAAGATTGTGAGCCTATATGTACATCGAGCCAAAACTCTTGACCGGCTAATTGACCCCTCATGGGTAAGCAGTCAATGATTAGCGGGGGATTGGCAAGTTTTGAATTGAAGTTTTTACCATGTTCGTTTTGTCTTAATATCGAATGTGTTTTACCAAAATTAACAATGACGGCATTAATATCTGTAATATCAACTGATCCGTTACCATTACAGTCGGCGTAGGTCTTTGCAATCGGATCCCAGGGTTGGCAAAGCTGAGCATTCCAATTTATACTGCCTGGTGTTCTAGACGGTCCCGTTGAACCGAAGTGAATTATTATAGGATTGATATCAATGATATTCACTGTTCCGTCATTATTTGAATCGCCTGGCCAAACAGATATTCCCGACTTTGAAATAATTGTTTTAGCACCAGGTGTTATTGGAATATTGTAACCATTTGCATCATTAGCCTGAATATTTTGAAAATTAAATAACAATTGGGTTTGATTTGGAGTATTCGAAGCGAGCCGAAATTTGATGGTAATTAAATTTCCTGTGCCGGAAACCCCTGTTGTTAAACTGTAAACTGATACGCTAACTTTACCTCCCCCCTCATCCGGGATTACGACTTTTTCTGGAAGAAATGTACCGATGGTGTTGGTTACATAATCAACATATTGCGTTTGAAATAACAAATCGAATGATATTACCTTTAAATCACTTACATTTTCAATTCGAATTTGGAGTTCGAAATCCTGACCATTTGCCACTGTATCAGGTCCAAAAATATTTAATGATACTTCAGCAATTTGACCCGCAGCCTGTCTAATAAAAATATTTTGTGGCGAGCCTATCGCATCCTCTGAGATGACTGTAATAATTCCACTTCTAAATTCACCATAATTAGGAGTAACAATTAATGTACATGATGCTGATGTTGGGCTGTTTGAGGGGTTAATGGAACTTACCCATGAAGGCTTGTTTTGAATAGACCATCCCTGGCATCCATTGCCCGAAAGTGTAATATCCAGGCTATTAAGGAAAATACCACCTGTTGATGGAATAGTATCAGGATATGTTTTATTCACTGATAAAGTGCATACTGAAACAGTACCATAATTGATGGTCATCTTCAATTTACTTATTACACCCGGATTTGTGATAGTTGTATTACCGGTTCCGGTCATTGATACATTAACAACTATTCCGCCTAATAAATCTTGAAGCAGCCCTGTAACGCCCGCAGGCAAGTTCCAGCTTATTGTTATCGTAGTGCCAGAACCAACCTGGTAACGTAATTCATGTATTTTTGATCCGTTGAAAGATGATGAACCTTGACGGTAATCTTTAAGTGAACCTTGACCTAAATCAATGCCAATATCGTCACCAATAAATCTTGCATCAAAGACACCAGTAGGTGGAGGTGGTGGAAGTTCAGATTCGCCTAACGACGCATCTATTCCATTTGTTGCTGCGGGATCTAGTCCGAATCTTAATTGTTGTGTCCCTCCTGAATTATCTGTTATCGTTATTGGTATGTCAACTGCTACTAATGATGAAGTACTAATAGTAAATGTTGCATCACTTAAATCCAGTGGATCTGAATCTGTAGCATCACTGATTCTTACCTTGCATTGTGCCGATGGTGTGTTCGACACCGTCCATGAGTAGCTCGACGGTGTAGCTGCAATAGATGATTGAATAACACTCCAACTCGTCCCGTTATTAGTTGTATATTCAATTTTTATATTGGTAATATTACTGCTCGTCCAGGTAATGTTTTGTATTGAACCTACTAACCAATTCTCTCCACCATTGGGTGAGATTACTTGAATAGATTGTATAGGTGTTGAGGCATAGGTGATGGTCATCTTCAGTTTATTTATTACACCCGGATTAGTGATAGTTGTATTACCGGTTCCGCTCATTGATACATTAACAACTATTCCGCCTAATAAGTCTTGAAGCAGCCCTGTAACGCCCGCGGGCAAGCTCCAGCTTATCGTTATCGTAGTGCCTGAACCAACCTGGTAACGTAATTCATGTATTTTTGATCCGTTAAAAGATGATGAACCTTGACGGTAATCCTTAAGTGAACCTTGACCTAAATCAATGCCTATATCGTCACCAATAAATCTTGCGTCAAAGACACCGGTAGGAGGAGGAGGAGGCAATTCAGATTCACCTAATGAAGCGTCAATTCCGTCTGTTGCAGAGGGGTCTAAACCGAACCGCAATTGTTGTGACCCGCCGGCATTATCGGAAATAGTAATTGGTAAGTCAACTACAAGCGATTGCGAAATACCTGCCTTGAACCAAAACATTAGTATTAAAAGAATTAAATAAAACTTCCTGTGATTATCCATTATCTTCTCCTACTGTAAAAATTTATTTACTATTAAGATATTTGTCGTTATTTGATGAGCAGCATCTTTTTGACCGCGTTATATTTATCGCTCGATAATTGATAAAAGTAACAACCGGATGATAAATCTGTAGCTCTAAATTCTATTTCATGATAACCAGCACCTAAGTCCTGATTTATCAACTCCTCAACTTTTTGCCCCAACATATTATAAACCTCTAATTTTACTTTTGCTTTTTCCGGCAGAGCAAACTTTATCGTTGTTGAGGGATTAAACGGATTAGGATAATTCTGACTCAATTCAAATTTATTTGGCAGCATATATTTCTCTAACAATAATCGTTCAATGCTTTTGGTAATTGTGAGTTCATCTTCTTCATGCAGCACTTCATCAATAAGTATTCCTCCAAATAAATCCTTTATACTAAAAGCCTGCCCTTCGAAATTATATATTCTAATCTTAATCGGATATACGGCTGAGTTTATTTGAATCTCGAAGCTTTCCTTATCTAAGCTTTCAATTCCTTTATCTCCGGCAAACCTTAAATCAAATATTCCAAGTGGTGGTATTGGCGGTAGTTCATTTTGCTTTATTAACTCAATATCCGATGCAAAATATAATGCGCCTTTATTGCCCATATTATCTTCTACCTCAATTCTGGGCAGCGAACTATAAACATTCAAATCTTGCTCATGCCTATCGCCTGATTTTGCAAGTCCATTTGGCAAAGTTAAAGTACCAGCTTGCGATACCTTTATCCAATAACCTTTGCCGGATTGAAGATTGGTTGCACTTACGTAACCGTTATTATAACCATAGAAAGAAGATTCTAATATTCCTGATGGTATGGTAGTGATTGATGCTGCCGGTATATCGTTATCAAAAGGACCGATAATATTCCAGCCTGAGTTAACGGAAATATTTTTAGGAGAAATAGGAGAGCCGCATATATTAAAAGATTCTGAGTTGTTAAACTTCAGCCAGTAACCCTTTCCGTCAATTAAGGCAGAGGCGGCGGTATAGCCTAAATTATAAGCATAAGCCGAAGAAGCTGCACCGGGAAATAGATTGCTTACATCCATATTGGCTGCTAAGAATGGAACTGAAATAATATTCCACCCGGAGCTAACATTAACATTTTTACAATTTCCAGTTTCAGAAGAGGTTGAGAAATGCCATATCTCTGACCAATTACTTACAGCTTCAGGATTTTGCCCTCTTACTCTCCAATAATATTTTCTGTTTGTTTCCAGCGGTCCTATAGAAATTGTATTGGTTGTGAGTATAGAATCATCAAAAACAATCATAGGTAAAGTGAATAAAGAATCCTTTGATAATTGCAGCCTATAATTAATAGCCCCTGTATTCGCTTCCCAAGTTAATGAAAGCGAAATTGGTTGATTAACGGAATTGTTTAGTGGGAAGGATAGGATTGGGATGGTCAAAGGATCTGTTATCAAAATATCATCAACAAGGAAAGTATAATCTGGATAGTTACTATGATATAATC
>CAZTDB010000090.1:0-7783 GCA_964612385.1 uncultured Ignavibacteriaceae bacterium | reverse complement strand
CCGGCACCGATTGATTCAGCGCCGGACGAACCCATTACTTAAATAGGATGTGCTAATCTACCTGTATAAACCGGAAGATTTTTTGCAACCCATCTGAAAACAAGTATTCCGATTGCTACGATACCAATGGTAATAAAAATTTCGCTCCATAATGGATAGTATTTCTCCCATTCCTCAACTACCATCCCCACTACTGCGATGTTCATTCTATTCCAAAGAATTCCTACTATCACTAATACAGCGCTGACTAATAATCCTTTCCGGGATGTGAAAATTTCAGGCACTATAAAGAATACAAACGGAACTATAACCCCTACAATCATTTCGAGCCACCACGATATGCTTTGCGTATTCACTATAAATAAATCCATCACAACATTTCTGGTTATTATATCGGAAACTTTTAAGAACAGATAAGCAGCTAATAAGAACGGCATTACCCTGGAAAGTTTGACTAAAAGCTCAAAGTGATCTTCATGCTTTACTAATTTTTCCGTTAAGAATGCCTCGAAAATTACCATAGCCGGTGCAACCATAAGCGCCGATATAAAAAACATTAAAGGAAGCGTAGGTGATAACCACAGAGAATGAAGTTTCGTAGTCATTATGGGAAATAACGTTCCAAGAGAAGATTGGTGCAAAGTTGAGAAAATAAATCCCGCCATAACTAACAACAGCGGTATCTGCAAATCTCTTGGCATAATGTTTAACCGCTGCAAAACCTCCCACAAAAGAAGTATTCCGAGCATAGTAATCGCCCATCCCATCGAATCTGTCATAGCAAAAGCAAATAATGTTAAAGCTGCCATAATCAGCCATGGTACCGCCGAGTACCAGATCCTGGTGAGGTTGGCTAACTGATACCTCTCGAATATTGCAGGAAGAAATTCTAGCAGGAGGATGAAAGTATAAAACATGACACACCATGAGACTTCAAACATTGCCGATTCATGATTCCAATTGATTAAAGGTCTCCAAATATTCCACGGTCGTCCAAGATCAATTAACAACGAAAAGATGAATAACAAGTAACCAAGAAATGCGGTTAATATTGCCGGACGTACGAGCGGATGAAATTTCTTTCCACCGAATAAGTGTACTAAGCCTGCCATAACGAAACCGCCTGCAGCAAGCGCAATACCTGCAAGAATATCAAAACCAATCCAAAAACCCCATGGATAACCATCGCTAAGGTTTGTTACTGCACCCAAACCAAATACAAACCTGTATATTATCATTACTATACCAACAATCGCTAGAATCCATAATATCTTCTCACCGGTTGTTAAGCCTTCAATTTTATTTTTCAGATTCATGATTGCCTCCTTTCTTAAGCTGTTCTTCTTTCTTGATATCGGTCTTCCGGTTTACTATCCATGCTACTGCACCAAGAGTTAAACCTAAACCTGTCATAACAAAGGGAATAGCCTCCATTGCTTCCCGGTTATACATTTTAACCGGCTTATCGGGTAAATCTTTCCTATAGCCAAGTACTTCGAAAGGAACATCGGACAGTACCAATACGCAGGTTCCGCCTGCTTCATCTTTACCATATATATGATGAATATATTGCCGCGGATTTATTCGGATTCTTCTTTCAGCTTCAGCAATTAATTTTTCTCTATCCCCAAATTGAATTGTTTCGGTGGGACAAACTTTAGCACACGCGGTTTCTAATCCTGCTGCTACTCTATCGGCACAGAGTGTACACTTAGCAATTTCGGGCAAAGCAGAATTCCATTCGAAGCGGGGTACCAAAAACGGACAAGCCATCTGGCAATATCTGCAGCCAAGACATTTATTCGCATCATACACTACCGGTCCCGCAGGAGTTTTCTTTAATGCGTGTACAGGGCAGGCGCTTTCACATCCCGGTTCTAAGCAGTGGAAGCATTGTAGATTTCCGAATACCCATTCGTATCTGCCTCGTAGCTTTACTTCGTTATAAGTTACTAACTTCCATGTAGTCGCCGAAAGGTCACGGGGATTTTGATATCCTTTGCCCGCAAAAAATGTAGTCTCTTCGGCAGGAAGTTCATTCCACTCCTTGCAAGCCACCTGGCAGGCTCTGCAGCCAATGCATCTTGTAAGATCTATCAAGAGCGCTTTCATGATGCACCTCCGTTTCTTTTATAGATTCGGCAGAGAAAAGCCTTAAACTCAGGTATCATGGTATTCGGATCTCCTATGTGCGGTGTAAGAATATTTCCACTGTCGCCTTTAGCAATACCCTGGTATCCGAAGTGCCAAACGATACCTACCTGATGAATTATCCTATCATCACTTCTGAACGGTTCAAATCTTCGGGTAACTAATGCATAGGCATCAATTTTCCCACGTGCCGTTTCTACAGTAACTTTTTCACCGTTCTCAATATTTTTTTCTTTTGCAAGCTCAGTACTCATCTCGACAAAAACATCGGGAACTAATTCTACCAGCCAGGGAAGATTCCTAGTCATCGCGCCGGCTTGCCAGTGCTCGCTCACTCTGTAAGTAGTTGCAACGATCGGAAAATCTTCAGGTGATCCGACAGGATTATCCTCTGGATTACTTACATGCCATAATTTTATTACGGGATTTATTTGTTGTGAAGACATCAAATTTGGCATAGGGCTTTCCAGCGGTTCATAATGCTCGGGGAAGGGACCATCCACTAAAGCAGGAGTGAAGAATCCTCCGTGTCCGTCGGGTTTCATAATGAAAGGATACTTCTCGCCAGGCGCCCATGGACCATCGGGTACATCACCTTCCCATTTTTTTGCTTCATTATTCCATCTGATGACCCACCGCTTTAGGTCGAAAGGTTGTCCTTTAGTATCAACCGAAGCGCGGTTATAAAGGATTCTTCGATTAATAGGCCAACACCATGCCCATTCAGGATAAAGTCCGATTTTATTTGACGCATCTTTTTTTATTCTGCGAGCCATTTTATTTGCTTCTTTGTCCGGTCCGGAGTAACTGTTGCAATAGAGCCAGTTGCCGCATGCCGTTGAACCATCGGATTGAAGGTCGGCAAAGCTTGCAACTTGATCTCCCTTTTTGAAAGTTTTTTCTTTAATTATCCTTTGTCCAATAAAATATCCATTTATTTCTTTTGCAACTAAATGAACATCCGGTTCATGATGGACATCGATGTCATCTCCGCTGTTGTAATCCCATTTGAGATTAACAATCGGTTCCGGAAATACTCCGCTGTTGGAATATTCTTTCTTCACTGCTTTGCATAACGCATCTAATATCCAAAGGTCGGACATTGATTTGCCTACATTATTTAAAGCTTTATATCTCCATTGCGCCCATCTTCCGCTGTTGGTTACGCTTCCTTCCTTTTCGGTTGATGAACAGGCAGGCAGCATGAACACTTCAGTTTTTATATCGATAGGATTTACTCCGGGTCTTTTCCAGAAAGCTGCAGTTTCGGTTTCCCAGAGATCTACTGAAACCATCCAGTCTAGTTTCTCAAGTGCTTTTCTTTCTTTTATTGAATTGGGACCGCCCACAGCAGGATTTTGTCCAAAGCATAAAAGACCGCTTATCTTCCCATCGAACATATCTTCAAAAAGAGAAATATGGGAATAGTTTCCGCTTCGTTTAGGAATGTAATTAAAGCAGTAATCATTTCTATCAGTTGCTTTATCTCCCCACCAAGCTTTTAATAAAGAAGTGATATACTTTTGATAATTACCCCACCAGTTAGCAGATTTTTCGTCATTCGATTTAGGTGTGTTTGCATTAAGATAATCGGATAATGATTGATCCGCAGAAGTTGGTGAAGCAAGATATCCCGGAAGCAGATGAAACAACAGACCGAAATCGGTTGACCCCTGCACATTTGATTCCCCTCTTAAAGCATTTATACCGCCTCCAGCCATTCCGATATTCCCGAGCAGCATTTGGATAATTGCATAAGTACGAATATTTTGAGTTCCATGCGTATGCTGTGTAGTACCCATTGCATAAAGCCAATTAGCAACTCTATCCGGCGCCCAGGTTGATGTGTAATGCCTGTAAACCTGTAAAATGATATTACGCGATGCGCCGGTAATTCTACTTACAGTTTCTAAATCATATCGTTTAAAATGTTTTTTCATCAACTGAAATACACATCGGTCATGATTCAGTGAAGGATCTTTCTTCGGATTACCGTTTGCATCTAATTCGAACATCCACAAGGATTTATCATATGCTCTAGTATTAGGATTATAACCCGTAAACAAACCATCTTCAAATCCGTATTTATCATTCACAATGAATGAGGCATTTGTATAGTTAACCACGTAATCCTTATGAATAAAATTATTCTCTAATGCAAAGTTGATCATCCCGCCAACGAAGGCGATATCTGTTCCGCTTCTAATCTTGCAGTAAACATCGGCAAACGAAGATGTGCGTGTATAGCGGGGATCAACACTGACGATGATCGATCCTTTGTCCTTTGCTCTGCTTAACCACTTTGCACCAATAGGGTGATTTTCAGCTACATTAGAACCCATCACCATAATTACATCGGCGTTAATCATATCTATCCAATGATTGGTCATTGCTCCTCTTCCAAACGTAGCAGCCAAACTGGCCACTGTTGAACTGTGTCATATACGTGCCTGGTGTTCGAGGTACGTAACTCCTAATGCTCTGGATAATTTTGAATAAAGATAGCATTCCTCGTTATCCAGCGCTGCACCTCCCAGGCAGGCGATTCCATTTGTACGATTTACTATTTTATTATTTTCCTTGGCAATAAAAGTGCGGTCGCGTGTTTCTTTAATTCGTTTGGCAATAGTGTCAATTGTCCAGTCCCACGATTTTTCTTCCCAAATTGAGCTGCCCGGCGCACGGTATTTTACTTTACGCAGGCGTCTATCATTAGCTGCGACTTGATAAAGCGCTATTCCCTTCGAGCACAGTGTCCCTTCATTTATCGGATGATCGGGATCGCCTTCAATATTTACAACGTTTCCGTCGCGAGCCGATACAATTAAACCGCAGCCAACTCCGCAGAAGGGACAGATGGTTGTGCTTTCTTTAGTGTGAATTGTTTTTAGTTCAGGGAAAACCTGTGCTGCTTTCGCTTTATATGGAATTCCAAAACAAGAAATTACCGTACCCAAAGCAGTTGCACCTGAGGCTCCCAGAAAACTGCGTCTAGTTATTTTCATCGTTTGATCCTTTAATAAAATTTATTAATGGTTTTAAATATTCATTCATATTGATTAAAGTATAATTCTCACTAACTTGAAACTGAGCTGCTTTTTTCCTGTCGATATAATAAAAGTTCATTCCCTTCAGGATCGTCATAACGTACGGAGAGTATATTTTCCTGAATGTAACCTGCACTGGCTACAACCATATCGAGAGTGGATGTGCCAAGATATACCAACTCGAACGGAAACTCTAAAACGCTTTCAGTGCTCCGTACTACTTTCAAATACCTTCTACATTTGCTGCAGACTTGAACATAATAAGTATAGTCGTCTGCAAGACTAATCAGCTCAAGCCTATCCTGATCAGTGGTTGAGCAAAAAACGCATTTAATCCTTTCATACTGCCAGGTTGTTCCGCAGTGGGCACACCACAATGTTCTATGCCCTTCTTTTGTTTCAATATGCCCCAAGCTAGGCCAGTGCCCGCAAACCGGACAATAACCATTCTCCCATAAGCTTAGATTTAAATCGGAAATTAATCTACGGGCGGCTTTTTGCCGGAACGGTCGGCAATACCATAGCGCAAAGAAGATGCATAAATCAGTTGGCAGTGAATTTGAATTAATATCGAGCAAAACCTCATTGCCTCTGTTGCAAAAAGCTTTTAAGAGAAAATCATAAATGTTCAGCCTTTCGGAAATGAATGATTCTCTAAGTAAAGTAATATCATCTTTTCTTTCAGGCATATTTTTTAATAATAAATTGAAAAGATCTATCGCCGCTGTTCCACAATCTTCCTGATCAAACTCGACACCGCACGGACGCAAAAGATATCTTCCGTTAATTAAACGCTGAGATGAAGCTTCAGAACTTTCGATAACGGGGAACCTTTTAAATAACCTCATCTCAGCAGTACGATTGATAAATTCATTCAATTCTTTTACAAAGGATTCAAGCTTTTCAGTTGTTTGTTGTATAAGATTCATAATAAAAACAAAAAATTAAAAGTTTAATTTTGCTGCAAGATTAACCACAAGGGCAGTAAAGGTGTCCACATCTTTTATTTTCGTGCTGAAGTTTTCGATTTCCAGAGTCAGCGAAAAGCCATGATCAAATGGAAATATCAAATTGCCATAAACAACCATATTCTGTTCGGTTGTTCCTTTCGCAAGATTATCCGTTTGATTTTTATCCATGCCCAATCCTACAGCAATGTGAAAATCATCCGAAACTTTCGACAAGGCATTCGCCCAAAAGCTGAGGGATTTTTTATCATTAGCCTTACTGCCGTTACCAGCTATCGTGAAGAGATTACAATTATTCAGATTCGTTCCGATGCTTGCTTCACCAAACAGCGAAAAGAGTTTGTGCATAGGAAAATTGAAATCAACTCCAAAGCCGAAGGCATCAAAATCATAACCGGATGTATCCGGATTCGGAGAAAATTTTGCATAAGCGAAATAAGCTCCTATAGTATGTTTATTCAACAGCTTAAAAGACAAACGACCCTGGATCATCGGCATCAAAGCATAATTATCGGGACCTACCCCCGCACCTTCTTTAGCTGCTTCGCCAAATGAAAGCTGTAATAACGGGCTTAAGTTTTCTACCGGGAATTTATAATTTAATTGAAACTGTGTACGGCGGAAGCCAAGATTTCCACCAAACCATAAATAGCCGTTAGTGTTATTTGTTATAGGATGGCTTGGAGAAAAAAGATCCCACTGCTGCCCGAAGCGCGCTTCAAAATTTCCTTTACTTATAGAAGCATAAGCCTGGCGTATACGTGAGCGTGCATTTGTTTCAAATCCACCCCAGAAGAAATCAAGCTCTATAACGCCGTCTACTTTAAAATCATCACCAATGCTTCCTTTTAACCCGAAACGTGAGTGTTGAGCTGTAAATCCGAGCATGCTGGTATCTTTTCCGGAAGCAAGCTGAGATGCTGAAAGATCCGTATTACCGAAAGAAAGCACACCTTTTGAAGCGTATACAGCTTCGGCTTTTATAAATCCATACGGTTTAAGTTCAAAATTTTGAGCAAAGATTGAAGTAGAAAATAAGAACAACAGAAAGAGTAAGTTTAACGATTTCATAAATGCACCCCTGATAATTTGTTGTTGAATATGCTGCTGTAGGACTCAGTAATTTTTTGTTTCTTCTTTTTACCGGCTGATAAAATTCTCTCCGGATTTGAATAGACATTCATTTTTTTGCCCCGAGCAAAACCTATTAGTGTAATTCCGTACTTTTGAGCAACATTTACAGCAAGAGATGTTGGAGCTGCACGGGAAATTACAACCGGAATTTGAGCACTGGCTGATTTCAACAGCATATCGGACGATAACCTTCCCGAACATGTTAGAATAGATTTGTGAAAGTTGAAACCGGCACGCAATCCCGCTCCAATTACTTTATCCACAGCGTTATGCCGTCCGATATCTTCGCGAATGATCGATTCTCCTGTTTCGATTGTTAAAGCTGATTGGTGTATACATCCTGTTTTAAAATACCATTCGCTGTTTGTCTTCAATGCGTTAATTAATTGAAGGAAATAATCTGCGGAAAATTCGAATGATGAAGGGGTGTGAATTAAATTCTGTTCCCTGAATTTAGCTCTTGAAATAATTCCCCTCCCACAC
>CAZTDB010000089.1:0-7806 GCA_964612385.1 uncultured Ignavibacteriaceae bacterium | reverse complement strand
TTTCTTTTTTTTGTATTAACTATAATTGGTTATACACAGCCTAAAGTGCCTAAGCTTACTCAGTGGGCAACTGATTATACAAATACCTTAACCAAACAGCAGTTAGCTGATCTTAACTTAATTCTCAAATCCTACGAGGACACGACAAGCAATCAACTTGTAGTGCTGATAATCAATTCCATGGAAGGATATCCCATCGAGTACTTTGCACATGAAACGGCAATCCAAAATAAAATAGGGACGGCTAAAAACGATAACGGTCTTTTATTGTTAATTGCACTGAATGATAAAAAGCTGCGCATTGAAGTTGGTTACGGGTTAGAAGGTGCGATTCCCGACGCTCTTGCAAGTTCCATAATTAGGAATGTAATAGCACCGCATTTCAAAAAAGGAAATTACTATGATGGAATCGCAGCCGGCATCGAGGCAATTATTGCCGCAGCAGCAGGCGAGTATGAAGCAGATAAAATCGCATCAGATGAGGAAGATAATTTACACGAAATAATTCCTTTTATTTTAATTATGCTTTTTGTGCTTCTTTCATTTTTCAGGGGAAGTCGAAGGAAGGGAGGATGGATATATTTAGGGGGATTGGGAAGCGGCAGGGGTGGCTTTAGCAGCGGGGGATTTGGAGGCGGAAGCTTTGGAGGAGGATTTTCAGGAGGTGGAGGCTCCTTTGGCGGAGGCGGTGCAAGCGGAAGCTGGTAATAGTTTATTATTTTTAATTGTATCACTGCATTGAACTTTGATAGTTTGTTTATTAAAATTGACACTGAAATTACTAAAGTCTTAAACAAATTAATCGGGATATTAAATCCCAGTATATAGCTGGAATTTAAACTAAGGAGATATGTTAAATGGCAATAATGATCACTGAAGAATGCATCAATTGCGGAGCCTGCGAACCTGAATGTCCAAATACTGCTATTTATGAAGGCGGGGCGCAATGGGAATTAGCCGGCAAAACTTACGGCGAAGGCGATGCCGCTCCCTCGGGCGCCACCATCTTTTTTTCTAACGATTTTTTCTACATTGTTCCTGATAAATGTACCGAATGTGTAGGCTTTCATGATGAACCGCAATGTGCGGCTGTCTGCCCTGTTGACTGTTGCATTCCTGATCCAAATCATGTCGAAGACAAAGAAGCTCTATTAGCAAAAAAAGATTATTTAGATGGTTTGGGGAGATAGCCTCTTTTAAGCTGTTTCATAAATTAAGTTCTGACCTGACAATTATTGTTAAACAATCATTATTTTTTTATTGAATAACGATATTTTAGGTATGTAAATTATATTCTATCAACCAATACAGATTAAGGCTGAAACAGCTTTTTCCTTTCCGATAATTTTCATGCATCATCTTTACTTCATTCATTCATGAGGCGTATCTAAAAAGATCTTATTTGAAAATTTTGTATTGAAATATTTCTAAAAATCAAAACATCTCCTTAGTAAAACTACCTTTTTAGAGAAGACTCATTCATTTTAGAGAAATTAATCTTCTCATTTTCCCATTGTTGAAAAAACTCACACAGAAGTTAATTCCATGCTGATGTAAAAGCTTTAATTTTCAACTAAAAATAATTCAATTAAAATTATCTGCCACTATCAATCGATTGGCATAATAATGGAATTATAAACTCCAAATACTGATAGTTAATTGAACTTACGGATAACTTGCAGGAGAAAAAATGGCTTATAAAATAACCGAAGAATGTATCAACTGTGGTGCGTGTGAGCCGGAATGCCCGAATGCCGCAATTTATGAGGGAGGTCATGATTGGGAGTTAGATGGAAAGACTTACGGAGAGAATGATCCGGCGCCGTCCGGAGCGATGGGATTTTATTCAAATGAATTTTACTACATAGTGCCCGATAAATGCACAGAATGCCAGGGTTACCATGATGAGCCGCAATGCGCATCTGTATGCCCGGTTGATTGCTGTATTCCGATTTCTTAAAAAATTTCTGATTGGGTTGCCTTACTCTGGGGTTAGTTAATTAGGAGAAAACAGCAGGGGAGATGTTGTCCTTGTTAATCAGAATAAATAAAGTGGAAAGAGAAGGGTATTAAAAGATACCCTTCTTTGTTTTAAAGGTTTACTTATTACGAAAACAAACTTCGTACTGATGAATAAACCTATTCCATCTTCCGATTATTTCTATTTAAACTCTGGTTAAAAAAAATTATATTGAATTTGGTTTAAGAAATTTCTAACAAAATTTTATTAGGGGGTCAAAATGTTAATAACAGGGGCATTCGAGAAAGCGCGAAGGTACATTGCTTCACACTCGCATGATGCGGAAAAGCAGGACAAATACAAACCTAACAAACCCGGACCTTGCATTACATTATCCCGCCAAACCGGCTGCGGTGCAGCGGGAATAAGCAAAGAGCTAATAAGAATTTTACATGCTAACGATATTGAGAAAAAAGCCGAATGGGGAGTGTTCGATAAAAATTTGATCGAGAAAGTGCTGCAAGACCATAATCTTCCCTTAAGTCTTGCAAAAATTATGGACGAAGGCAAATACTCATCCGTTACAACTATGGCTAACGATTTGCTTGGCGTTTATCCGGATAGGTGGAGCCTGGTTCATAAAACAACGGTTACTATACTTCAGCTTGCACAAATCGGAAGAGTTGTAATAATCGGCAGAGGAGCTAACGTTATTACTACGCAGCTAAAAAATACTTTTCATATAAGATTGGTGGCACCTCTTGAAGATCGAATATCCAGAATTCAGCAAACGTTGAATATAAATAAGTACGAAGCAGAAAAATTTATAAAGAAAGACGACCGGGCGAGAAAAAAATTTCTGGAGACTTATTTCCACAAAGAGATTAATGATCCGTTGATTTATCATGCGGTAATAAATACTCATTTATTCAGCACCGAAGAAACAGCAGAAATGATTGCTAACTGCATTATGAAGAAATTTCAGGATATGTTTATCACAATGAATAACGCAGCGGAATAGGAGTGTGGTTCGGTAAAAATTTGATTTCACCTGAATGAATAAAGCGAGAACATCTCCTTACTTTGCATAATTTAACCTAATTTAAATCACCTTTGAATCTATAATAGTTGTGAGCATAATTGTAAGAACACAACTACCACACTTTCACCTTTCTCATTTCTTCTTTAACTTTTCTTATAAGAATTAACAATCTGAGAGAGAAATTATGACTGTCGGAAGATACGAATTAAAGATTATTGAATCGGGCTATTTCGGGCTTGACGGCGGAGCTATGTTCGGTATAATTCCAAAACCGTTATGGGAAAGAACAAACCCTGCCGATTCGTCGAACAGAATTTTATTAGCAACGAGAAATTTGCTGCTAATCGGTAACGGCAAAAAAATTTTAGTCGATACAGGAATGGGGAGTAAATGGGATGTCAAATCAAAAAGTATCTATGCAATCGATCAACAAAGAGCATCGCTATTTAAATCGTTGGAGACAAGCTCAATCTCTCCCGAAGAAATTACAGATGTACTGCTGACACACCTGCATTTCGATCATACCGGCGGCTCTACAATAATTGAAAACGGTAAATTGATACCGGCATTCCCAAATGCTAAATATCATGTACAGAAAAAGAATTGCGAGTGGGGAATGAATCCTTCCGACAGAGATAAAGGAAGCTATCTGAAGGAAAATTTTCTTCCCTTAATGGAGGAAGGTGTGTTGAATCTTTTAGATGGAGAGAAAAACTTTGATGATGAAATAGAATTAATTCTTGTTAATGGACATACATTCTCACAGCAATTAATTAAAATAAGTGATGCTTCCAATCAATTTCTTTACTGCTGCGATTTATTTCCGACAACATCTCACATTTCTCTTCCGTACATCATGGGATACGATTTGCAGCCGCTTGTTACCCTTGAAGAAAAAAAGAAATTATTAGCACAAGCGGTTGAACAAGATTGGAAGCTTATTTTTGAACACGACCCGGAAACGGTTTATGCGACTGTCACTCAAACCGAAAAAGGTATCAAAATAAAAAATAAGTTCAAGGTTCTAGAATGAGCATCGAATCGGATGATTACGTTGAAGTATGTAAAATCAGTGAGCTAAAAGAAGGGCAGGGGAAAAGGTTCATTGTAAACGAAGTGGACATCGCAGTTTTCAAAGTTGACGGAAATATATATGCTGTAAGTAACATCTGTCCGCATCAACACACAGCTCTAATTTACGATGGCATTATAGAAAAAGACTGCGTTAGTTGTCCCGTTCATGGATGGACATTCAATCTCCAAACAGGTAAAAAAACATCTGGCAGCAGCGGATTAGAGGTATATTCATCCAAGATAATCGGCGAAAAATTATTCATTAAGGCTTCCGCAAAGAAAATGAACTGGTAAAGGTAGAATGGCGTTAAAGATTACAAATCAAATTGTAACAAAAGAAGCGAATGCATTAGGATTTGATTTAGTCGGTTTTGTTAAAGTCGAACCTTTAACAGCAGAAGTTGAAAGGCTAAATGAGTGGTTAAGCAATGGCTATCATGCCGATATGAGTTATATGAAACGAAATTCAGACAAACGGTTTGACGTTACCAAAATTCTCCCCGAAGCTAAAAGTATAATTTCTTTGGGAATGAATTATTATTCCGGACAGCATCACACTAACGGAGATGATAAAGGTAAAATTTCAAAATACGCATGGGGAAAAGATTATCATCTCATTATTTGGGAAAAGTTAAAAGTTCTTGAATCAAGGTTGGGAGATATTGACGTTAACTTTAAATCGAAATCTTATGTGGATACCGGTCCGGTGATGGATAAAGCCTGGGCGGTGCATGCAGGTTTAGGCTGGTTGGGCAAGCATACCAACGTAATTAATCGCAGCATCGGAAGCTGGTTCTTCATTGCGAACATAATTACCAACTATGAGTTTATTTATTCTGAACAGATTCCGGATTTTTGCGGCTCATGTACGGCATGTTTGGATGCCTGTCCTACCGGTGCAATTGTTTCGGAATACGTTGTCGATTCAAATAAATGTATTTCATATCTGACCATAGAAAACAAGGGAGAAATAGATACAAAGTTTTCCGGTAAATTCGATAATTGGCTATTCGGCTGTGATACATGCCAGGATGTTTGTCCGTGGAATAAAAAATTTTCTGCCCTCACCGAAGAAGTAAAATTTCATCCGATTGACGGGAACGCAGAGTTAGATTTAAAGGATGTCATCAAAATGAATGAAGATGATTTCAGTACAAGGTTTCACGATACTCCAATCAAAAGGACAAAGCTAAGCGGTTTAAAAAGGAATGCAGAATTTTTAAGCAAGGATCTGAGTTAATGAATCCCAGCGATTTTTATTGTATCTAATGCTAGGGTAAAAAAAATAATTTTAAAGAACTACAGATTAATACGGAGAAATAATGTCAGAGAATCAAAAACAAAATCATCACAAAGTAATTATAATCGGAGCAGGACCGGCTGGATTCACTGCGGCTTTATATACTGCTCGAGCAAATCTAAATCCAATTATCTTTGAAGGTTTGCAGCCCGGTGGGCAATTAACCATTACTACCGAAGTTGAAAATTATCCCGGTTTTGAACATGGAATACAGGGACCTCAATTGATGGACATTATGCGAAAGCAGGCTCATCGCTTCGGTGCTGAGTCATTTTATAAAGAAATAACCGAAGTAGATTTTTCGCGACGTCCGTTCGTGCTGAAATCTTACGATGAAACTTATACTGCCGACGCGGTTATCATTGCAACAGGTGCATCGGCAAAACTTTTGGGTCTTGATTCGGAAAAGAAATACATGGGTTACGGCGTTTCTGCTTGTGCAACCTGCGATGGATTTTTCTTTAAGAATCAGAAGGTATTAGTAGTAGGCGGAGGTGATACTGCAATGGAAGAAGCCAATTTCCTTACCAAATTTGCCTCGGAGGTTACTGTCATTCATAGAAGAGATGAATTTAGAGCCTCGAAGATTATGTTAGAAAGAGCAAAGAAAAATCCAAGGATCAATTTTTTAACAAGCAACATTGTAACTGAAGTGCTTGGTAAAGAAGAAAACGGAAAAAAGACGATGACGGGAGTCGTTGTAAAAAACACTAAAGTCGGTGCCGAGCAAACCATTAATGCCGATGGATTATTTCTTGCTATCGGTCATCAGCCTAACACAAGCCTATTTAAAGACTACTTAGAAATGGATGAAACCGGTTATCTAAAAGTTAAACCTGGTTCTACCTATACAAATATAGAAGGAGTATTTGCAGCAGGCGATGTTGCTGATAAAGTATACAGGCAGGCTGTTACTGCTGCCGGTACCGGCTGCATGGCTGCACTTGATGCAGAAAGATGGTTGGATGTGCAGGAGTAGGTGAGTTAGCTAATTAGTATAGATTGAATTAATTGAGTTACCGATGTTACATAGAGAGCCAAACTTCCTTGATTTCAATGAAGGTTTTCGCTGAAGTATTTTTAATTAGGAACAAACACACGTTCAGAAATAGACTAATTATGATAACCTCGTAGGTTTATCACTCACTTAAGTAATGTAATTATAAAAAAATATATCTATCCTATAAGATTACTATACTATCGTTGTGGTTTTGCCTTGAATTATAATTTTACGATAACGCACAAACGACACACTTGTTTATAAATCCATTTCGACTTTACACATCAAGCCCAATTCAAATTCCAGCATCTTTTCCCACATATCCCCTGATTTATTATTAGTTTCGTAAAAAAATAGATTTTTTCTCAAGCAACTAAACAGCAAGTGATAATCGTTATTCGAGTTCAACTAATTTAGTTAGCGGAAATAGAGGGCTAAATAATGTTTCAGAAAATAAAATTTATACCTTTACGCGAAAGTTCAGATAATGAAAAAAACGGTTCGGCTTAAAAACTGTGAATCCGATTTTATAAGGATAATATTGTAATAATATTTATTTTTGGAGCGAAAAGATTAAAATTTTCTCAATCAAAAACTAATTGAAAATATTTAAATTTTAGTTAGCCAAGGGATTAATAATAAAAAACTAGAGAGTTCTCTATTTGAAGTTTCATAAAAATTAAATTTTTCTCTCAAATTTATAAAAAGAAATTATTCATATTCTGACCTTGTTAATCAGTTATTTGATTATAAATTTTAATTAAGAGTATCAAAAAAAATTTTTCGGTAAGTTGGTCTGATAATATTGAAGATATAAATAAAATATCCAGACGTTAAATGTGTGGCGGATTAAATTGATATAAAAGAATACATATTCAATCGTTTTAAATAATTATTTATACAAAAAATGAAAGGTCAAGAAAATGAAAGTGAAATATGCTTTTAGCAATATTTCGGATTCAGTTTTGGCGGCTCGGGAGATATTGAAGGAAATATCTGATCAGACCGGACCTTCAAGTTTAACTTTTTTATTCACTACTGATGGTTATGACCATCAAGTAATTATTGATACTCTGAAAAATAATCTTCCGAACACACCTATTGTCGGTATGTGCGCCGGGGGTATCATATTTGGTACTAAAGTATACGAAAATGGTATTGCGGTATTGTCACTCAGCGGAAGTGAAGTAATACCTCGCACTCTGCTTAAGGCAAATCTAAGCAATAATCCATTTCAAGCAGGTATAGACGCTGCTAAGGATATAATAAGTTCCGGCGTTAAGGAAGGTGTTGTTTTTATTTTTCCTGATGGTTTCAGTTCAAACTTGGCAGAAACAGTTCGGGGTATCTATTCGCAATTAGGTCCTAATTTTGATTATATAGGAGGGGGTGCAGGTGACAACCTAAAATTTTTCAAAACATACCAGTTT
>CAZTDB010000088.1:0-7838 GCA_964612385.1 uncultured Ignavibacteriaceae bacterium | reverse complement strand
CGGCAAACCCTTTACGAAAGATTCAGAATCAAATTTACTCCGGATCATAATGGGTATGTATAATAAAGCAGTGTTTCTTGAAGATTGTATTAAGTATCCGCACTATGTTGAAATATTGATTGCCGCTGCACTCAACAGCAATTATTTAACAGATATCTTAGTCAGAGACCCGGAGTACTTTTATTGGATTGCAAATCCCTCAAATCTTAACCAAAAAATAGAACCCCAAAAATTTGCTGCTCAATTAACAAATTCAGCTAATGCGTACCGAACCTTTAATGCAAGAGTGAATGCTCTTCGGTCGATTAAACGAAAAGAAATTTTACGGATAGGATTAAAAGACATACTTAAAATCAGCAGCCTTGATGAAACAATTTATGAGCTTTCTTTACTTGCTAAGTCTATTACTGAGTATCTATTTGAACATTGCTATTTGGAAACTCTAAAAAAGCATAAGCTCGAAAATATTTCGGGAAAGTACTGCATAATAGCACTAGGAAAATTAGGCGGAGATGAGCTGAATTACAGTTCCGATATCGATTTGATTTTTATGTACGATAAATATGTTGTGCTGCCGAATAAAAAAACTTTTAGTGAAATTTTAACCGAAGCCATCTACCTCTTTATAGATTGCGCTACTTCAATAACCGAATCGGGCTATATTTATAGAGTTGACTTACGGCTTCGCCCGGAAGGAAGAAACTCTCCTTTGTGCGGCAGCATGATAGAATACCTTAGCTATTATGAAAGCAGAGGGGAGGATTGGGAACGTCAAATGCTAATCAAGGCTTCATTTGCCGGAGGAAGTAAAGAATTGTATGATCAATTTTTCGGTTATCTGATAAATTTTATTTATCCAAAAACTTTTTTAATTACTCCCACTGAACAAGTTAAAAAGTTGAAACAAAGCATCGAAAAAAATTTAACAAGCGAGGAAAATATCAAGCTAACACCGGGCGGCATCCGTGATATAGAATTTTCGGTTCAAGCTTTGCAGCTATTAAACGGCGGGAATATTAAAGAAACCAGAACGCCTAATACACTTAATGCGATCGAGAGCCTTTACTCAAATAAATTAATAGCTTTATATGAAGCAAATGCGCTTCGTGAAGCTTATATAATTTACAGAAGAAGCGAGCATTATCTTCAGCTAATGAATGATAAGCAAACTCATACCATTCCGACCCAAGGTGATATATTAAATAAGCTTAGTGCGTATCTCGGTTTCGCTTCTCCCGCTTCTTACTTAAATGAAATTAAAAAGCATCGTTCACAAGTTAAGAATATTTACCGCTCAATTGTTGGAGATGAAACAGCCGCAGTCAAAACGTCAATATCTATCGAGGAGATAAATTTTGAAAATAAGAAAATGGCTGAATCCGGCTTAAAGTACTTGCGGGAAGGAAAAGGCTTATTGGGTCAAAAGCAGATTGATCAAAGAGCATTAGAGGATTTTCAGGCGATAGAACCGCAGTTAATCAAATATTTGAAGAAAGCCGCGGCACCGGATTTGGTTTTGCAGAATTTTGTTAGGATTATAAGATATGCAAACTTCCCTTCAATCTGGTATAAAGAATTGAAGGACCGCAAATTCTTCAAATCATTTTTACACCTCTGTGAATATTCTCAGAGAATTGTAGATCTGTTTGCCGAGGATAAAGATTTGAGGGAATATCTCTTAACAAGAAAAGTATTTGAAAAGCTTGAGGCGGAGAGCATTACTGAACTTTCACAGAAGAAATTTATTTTCAGCTTATTAATTCAATTTACGTTAGGATTGATTTCTGAGGTTAAAGTTTTTGACCTCTTAAAAAAATATTTCAAACAAAAAATAACCTGCTTCGCAGAAAAGCAATTAAAATCTGTTAACGCTCCTACCTCGTACTTCATCGGTGCAATGGGAAGCTTCGGTTCCGGTGAAATGACATTCAATTCGGATATTGATTTAATCTTCGTGAGCGGTTCGGCAAAAAAAATAAATAAGCAGCAGCAATTGTTTCAAAAATTATTCGATGCAATCAGGAAGGAACTTAAACCTGTTGAGATTGACAGCCGGTTAAGACCTGAGGGAAGAAGCGGACTTTTAGTTTGGGATATCGACTCATATATTTCATACGTCCACGATAGAGCGCGCATTTGGGAGCTGCAATCCTATTCGAAATTTGATTTTATTTGCGGGGATAAAAAACTTTATCAGAAATTATCCGATGTTATTTCGAAAAGAGCCGGCTCAATTGAGATAAATAAAATTAAACGAGAGATGCTTGAAATGAGCAAGAAGATTCACCGGCAGGACAGCTTATCGATCACAAACAGATTTAACATCAAAAGAGGGATTGGCGGAATTTCGGATTTGGATTTCATTGTGCAGTTTTATCTGTTGACTAATCACAAACTATTACTTTTATCAATGGGTAAAGGTACTCTAAAAACTTTAACCTCACTATCAAAAAAAATCGGCGGCGAACAAATTCACGAAGTGAAAAAAGCCTACTTGTTCCTCAAAAAAACAGAGATAGCAAACCAAATAATTTTTAACAGCTCGCTTCCGGTCATATCTTTTGAAACAAAAAAAATAAAATTACTTTCAACTTTTTCAGGCTTCAACTCCCCAAGCGAATTCCTTCAGATATTAAAGGAACATACCGGAAGAATTAATTCACTATTGCAAAAATTATTGAAGTGAAAACCATGAATAAATTCATCAAAAATAATTTTGTGGCGGTTACCGGAGTAATAGCATTCATTTTTTATATAGTTACACTTGCACCCACAACCATCCAAATCGACTCAGGTGAGCTTGCCGCAGTCCAGGCATTAGGTGGAATAGCCCATCCAACCGGTTATCCCCTGTTTACTATTGCAGGATATTTATTTGCACTTCTTCCGTTTTCTGCTTCAAAAATATTTCAACTAAATATTCTGTCCGCTATATGGTGCAGCGTGGCGGTTATGTTATTTGTCAGTACGGTTAAGTTAATTTTGGATAATATCGACAATCTGCATTCCGGGAAAATAAAAGTAAGTTCAAAGCAGTTACGTAAGAAGAAGAAGGTCGATACAAAACAATCGATTTCCAATAGTGAGTCAATGATATCAGAGGATAAAAAAATTGCAGCCGCTGTTCTTTCGGGCCTGGTGTTAGCTTTCAGCCGAACTTTTTGGTTCCAAAGCACTTCTGTTGAGGTTTACTCTCTTCACATTTTTTTGATGAGCTTGATAATACTATTCTTGATAAAAGGATACTTACTCGTTCAATCTTCACATGAAAAAATTCACTTAACAGGCTGGTTAATATTTGCTTTTGTTCTGGCTCTTGGATTTACAAATCACATGACAACTCTTTTAATTCTTCCGGGTGCTGCATTTCTATATTTCAATAAATATCGATTCACCGCGCTAAGCGTCAATCGCATAGTATTGATGATGGCACTATTCGCTGTAGTACTGATTGTCTTTTACGCTTATTTGCCGATTCGTGCCGCGCAAAATCCTGTAATAAATTGGGGCAACCCTGTTGATTTCGAAAGATTGTTTAGACACATAAGCGGTAAGCAGTATCAGGTATGGCTTTTCTCTTCCACCGAGGCAGCAAAAAAACAGTTAGTTTATTTTATTAATTCCCTTCCTCTGGAATTTAACGTCAGCTTGTTTATCGGTTTTATAGGATTGTTCGCTTCATACGTATTAGCTAAAAAAATATTTATTTTTTTAATCATAACTTTTTTAGCTACTGTTCTCTATTCAATAAATTACGATATCAATGATATCGACGCTTATTTTTTGTTGGCTTATTTGGCGATCTCGTACTTCGCTGCATTCGGCATTGTGCAGCTATTCAAATATCTTAAATCAAATAAATTCGGATATAAAATTCCTGCAGGATTGATAATTATATTTATTGCCGTTCAGGCATATTTTAACTTTATTAAGGTTGATCAAAGCCAGACGTTTACTTTCGAAGATTATACTAAAGCAGTTTTAGGCAGTGTTGAAAAAGATGCAGCTATCTTTAGTTATCAGTGGGATTATTTTCTTTCACAGTCTTATTACTTTCAATTTGCAGAAAATTACAGGCGCGATGTAAAGATAATAGATAAAGAGCTGCTAAGAAGGTCTTGGTACTATCATCAATTAGAAACCGCGCATCCCGGAATTTTAAGCGGAGTACAAAAAGAAGTTGAACTTTTCTTAAAAGCTTTAACACCGTTTGAACGTGGTGAAAATTATGATTCAAACTTACTCGAAAATTTATTCCGAAGAATCATGACAGGATTAGTTAAAGCTAATATTGAAAAGGGAGAGTACTATATTGCGTCTGAAATTTTCGAGAATGAAATGCAAAGAGGCGAATTTTCACTGCCCGAAGGTTTTACATTAGTACCACATTTATTATTGTTCAAAGTGGTAAAAGGAAACGAGTATGTTCCTGCAGCCGACCCGGATTTCTCAATCAGATTTCCTCAAAATAGAAACAGATATGTAAACTTTATTGAGAGCGCCGTGGGTGCGATGCTTGCAAGAAGAGCACTTTATGAAATGCAATTTGATCGCGTTGACAGGGCTAAAATTTATATTACTAAAATCCAAAACGAATTCCCGAATTATACATTACCGCCAGGATTAAAAGAGGTTTTGGGTAAGTAATCGGAATTACATTCCGGGGTTGGAAGAAAAATTTTTAAAGGTTAAAATTAAAGTCACAGCGGAAAAATCATTCAGCGGCTTTTAATAATTCTTTTCGGCGGCTTTCGGATAATTCATCGGCGGTAAAAAACGATTGTAGTGTTACATCCATCTGCTGGATGAGATTTCGCTTATAATATTTGGGGGCATAAACCGATCCGTCTAACATATAAATCCGGTTAGTCTTTTCATCAAAGAATGTATAATTAACAAATGGTCCGCCCATTCCTTTAATATTCAGCTCCCACAATCCTTGCGTAAAGATTGCATATCTTCCCTTGAAGTTAATTTCATTAGTCGTAAAATAATCTTGAGCGATATGCACGTATGCCTCATCCCATGTTGTTTTATAAAATTTTTCAGTAATCTTGTTTCTGATTGCACGGATTGAATCGACATTAAGATAAGCCGGCGAAGCACTATCAATCCAATGTACAAATATCCATCTTTCCATATCGCTGCCGGGTGAACGCCTCAGCCACACGAAATTATCGTTGGGTTTATTCATTGCAAGGTGGTAATCCGCTTGAACGTAAATTATCCAGCCGTAATCTTTCAACAATTTCCCTTCGATATCCTTTTTCTCATAGGTTGGATTGTATAAACTTTCGTAAAGGCGCTTATCGGAAATTTTTTGATATGCATAGAGTAGATTATCGCCGTTTCTTAATATCTCAAATTCAAGCTGCTGGATTGAAGGACCTGTCATAAAAGTAACAAGCTGATTTTTTGCCCAAAGATTATATTTTTGAATGAAGTAAGCACTGTCGGCTAATATATTTGCTTTTGATGCGGAATCCAGAATAACGTCAATAAATTCGGAAGTTACCGAACCGGAGTTAAGTGGGGCGGCAATTATAATATTTTTACGGTTTCTAAATTTTTCTAACTCATGTATTGGTTTAGGCTTCAGTGTGAAAATCTGTTCGGGCTGCGGAGTAAAAATTTCTTTCTGAAAGACTGTTTCGAGTGCAAGGCGCAGTTCCTCATATTCAACCGAATCGGCAAAAACATATATTTCATCTTCAACCCCCCTTGCCGGTTTATTTGCAGGATCGCATGAAACAAGAAGCGCTGCCAAAAAAAGTGAAAGTATTATGGATAATTTTTTTTTCATTACTATACCGGTACGTTTTGTAATACAAGTTGAACATCAGGCAAAAATATCAGATAAAGAATCCACATTACTGCTCCAATAGCAAGCGGTATCGAGAGATTATCATCGGCAAAACCGAATGAAATGTTTTCTACAATAGCACCGACTGCCGCTACAGCAAATCCGATTAAGTATTCGGTCAAAGAGCCTTGAATTTTTGGAGCAAATAAAATTACGACGCTTGCACTAAAGAAGAATGCCAAAGTTCCCTCAAGACTTTTTGCAAGAAATTTTCTCTTACCAAATTTTCTTCCTATCAAAGCGGCTAATGAATCGCTAATGATTAATATGCTGAAGGCGGTTACAAAAAATATTTTGGGAAATATTATGATGCAGATTAATGCCGAGATGAATACATAAGTGGCACCGTTCAAATTTTTTTTTTTGGAATCTACCTCATGCCTCCTAAGCAGAAATCCAAAAATATTATAGAACAGCTTCGCCACAGGAGGGTACAAATAACGTCCCACATCAAGTGCGATTGCAATAAAGGTTAAAATGCTAAGAATAATGATCCCATCGGATCGTGGAATGAAATAATAAATGACAGGTATAGATAGTGAACAGAGATGAATCAGCTTCCGAACTAATTCATCTCTATAGTTAATAGTCCCGTTGTCAATTAGAGTCATCTTTTGCGACGGATTCTTTCTGTTTTCTATGATGCTCCATCAGCTTCTTGACGTGGTCCGGAACTCCCTCGGTTTCTTCATCTTCGGAGCTTCCGTTCTTCTTAAGCGGCGACAGCTTTTCTCCCCGAATAAGAGCATCAATTTCATCGCCGTCTAATATTTCCCTTTCAAGCAGTTCAAGAGATAAGGTGTGGAGCAGATCGAGATGATCGCGCAATATTTTTTCTGCGCGGTTCATAGCGGCATTAACGATACCACGTATTTCTTCATCTATTTCTATCGCAGTTTTTTCGCTGTAATCGCGGTGCTTTTGAATCTCTCTTCCTAAAAATATTTCTTCTTCTTTAGCTCCATAGCTAAGTGGACCAAGCTTTTCGCTCATTCCCCATTCACAGACCATCTTTCTGGCAATGTTGGTAGCTTTTTCGATATCGTTGCCAGCGCCGGTAGTATAATGACTAAACACAATCTTTTCGGCTGCCCGTCCGCCCAATGCATAAGTTATAATCGACTCAAGATATGATTTTGAATATGTGTGTTTTTCATCTATCGGCAAGTAACTTGTAACACCTAACGCTCTGCCGCGTGGTATAATTGTAACCTTGTGGACAGGATCTGCTTCCGGCAGCATTCGTGCAACAAGCACATGACCGATTTCATGATATGCGGTAGTTTTCTTTTCCTCTTCGGAAATAATCATGCTTTTGCGTTCCATTCCCATCATCACTTTGTCTTTAGCTTCTTCAAAGTCGATCATCTCAACATTTTTCTTATTCTTTCTTGCTGCAAGCAAAGCAGCTTCATTAACAAGATTAGCTAATTCGGCACCGGCTAAGCCAGGTGTACCTTTCGCTAAAACTTCAAGGCTGACACCATTGTCCAATGGTATGTTTCTCGTATGAACTTTTAGTATTCCTTCGCGTCCTTTAACATCGGGTCTATCTACTACTACCTGCCTGTCAAATCTGCCGGGGCGCAGGAGTGCAGGGTCTAGAACATCCGGACGGTTGGTAGCTGCAATAATAATTACGCCGCTGTTCTGTTCAAATCCGTCCATTTCAACCAAAAGCTGGTTAAGAGTTTGTTCTCTTTCATCGTGTCCTCCGCCTAACCCGGCTCCGCGATGTCGTCCGACAGCATCAATCTCATCAATAAAAATTATACACGGGGCATTTTTCTTTCCTTGATCGAAAAGGTCTCGAACCCGGCTTGCACCAACACCAACAAACATCTCAACAAAATCCGCTCCGCTTATGGAGAAAAATGGAACTCCGGCTTCACCTGCAACGGCTCTGGCTAATAAAGTTTTACCTGTTCCGGGAGGTCCTAAAAGTAAAACACCTCTTGGAATCTTACCTCCTAAT
>CAZTDB010000087.1:0-7903 GCA_964612385.1 uncultured Ignavibacteriaceae bacterium | reverse complement strand
AAGGATTGGAAATATTAATTGCTCTAATACCAGTAGCTTCAGAAGCAACATAACAATAATCACCCGATATCGCCACAGTATATCCGTAACCGCCGGTTTTTATTTTGGATACCAATGTTGGGGACATTAAATCGGTAATGTTAAATATTTTTAAACTATCCCCATCAGGTACATACGCAAAATTTCCCGCTATTTTAAATCCTTCATTTCCTGTTTTTAATGATCCTGTTGATCCTTTTTTAACAGGTGCGCTTGGTATAGTAACATCATAAAATGTGATTTGACCGTAATCAGTTAACCCAGCAACATTTCCATTGACAGTAACATTTTCACCATAAACACTACTGCCCGTATAAGAAACAATATAAGCATTTAATGGATCTGAAGTGTCAATCAGTCCCATGCCGCTGTCGCTCGCCGCAACATAAATTTTAGTATCACTAACTGATATCCCACGTGCACGAGGTGTTTTTATAGTTTTGATTTTTACTGGACTTGCTGGACCCGTTACATCAACAACATAAACACCGGAATCTCTTGCAGCAACGTATGCATAGTATCCGCTTACAACTACATCACGGGAATCTCCACCAAGATTTATCGTAGATAATAATGTTGGATTAGACGGATTCGAAACATCAATTATCCTCATTCCGGCGGTACCATATGCAACATACACTTTTCCATCAGAGTAGAAGGGAGAATACGCAATACCGGATGCCGGCTGTAATGCATTTAAAGTACCCGAAATTACAGGAGTACTTGGAACAGATACATTTATGGCACATACTCCTGGTGTATCGCGATTCGAAACGTAAACGTGCCCCTTTGATGAACCCCCTATTGTAATTGCGCCAAAACTTACGAACGCAGCTCTACCGCCTGAAGAGATCATGCTTACAAAAACGGGTGCCGCTGTGTTAGTAACATCGTATACATATAATCCCTGCTCACCAACTGCTACATATCCGTAGTTTCCGTCGAAGACGATACAGGCTGTTCTAAAACCTGAAGGAATTTCTGTAACATTCACAGGATTAGTTACATCTGTTATATTAATTACTTGTAAACCGGTATTATAGTCACAGATATAGGCATAACCAGAACGGACATTCATGTATTGGTGATAGCCACCATAACCATAAATTGTTGATTTATAAACTGGAACATTTGGGTCTGAGACATCGAAAATAAAACTTCTGCCTACGTAACCTGGCCCATTTGCAGCTATGAAAGCATAAGGAGAGGAGATGACAACGCTTTCACAATATGCCAAACTGTCTATTGCGGCAACAAGAGTAGGTAATGCTGGCGTAGCAATGTTATAAACTTTTAACCCAGCTGCTCCTGCCGCAACATACGCATATGAACCACTTGTAGCCACACCTTCGCATGTTGTTCCCGGAGCTACCTCAACAGTAGACACAAGACTTGGGGTGGTTGGATTCTGCACATTAATTAGCCACATTTTACTTCCGCCAGTTACAACAAGATGATGTGTCCCTCCTATTGAAGTACGTACTAATGCCTCAATAACTTCCGACAAGATAACACTTCCAACTTTTACTGGTGCTGCTGGATTCGAAAAACTAGTAATTTGAACCTTGTTACCTAAACTATAGAAGACTAAGGAACCCGCAGCAAACACAGCCTTAGAATCACCTTCACCCATTCCGAAGTTGCCTAGTAAAGTCATGTTCTTTATATCTTGTGCAACCAACGCACTAGCGAAAAATGTCAGAACCGTTAAAAACAGAAAGTATAATTTAACTTGCTTCATTTAAACCTCCGTTAAGTTTATAATAAATTTAATATCGTTCAGTGCAATACTTTATCTTTTGATGATTCATATTTCACTATAAAATTTTCTATTTCCTTTCGAAATGGTGCTGAGTTTTGTGCTCCTAATCGAGTAACAGAAATTGATGCACAAGCAGAGGCCATATTCATAGCTTTCTCTATCGGCATTCCTTCTGAAAGAAAGGCAGCCAGAGACCCCGAGAAGATATCACCTGCCCCTGTCGAATCTATGGAATTTACTTGAAATGCAGGAATTAGATTCATTACACCGGGAATACCTGCATAAATTCCTTTTGATCCGAGTGTGATTAATACATTCTTAATGCCGTACTCAAAAAATTTCCTAACGATAGAACACAAACCTTCCTCATCATTTGCTTTTATTCCTGTTATCATTTCAGCTTCAACTTTATTGGGTGTGATGATATCTATTTCTAGCAACAGTTCACGATCTAATGGTTGCGCTGGTGCGGGATTTAAAATGACGGTTGTTCCATTTTCATGAGCTATTTTAATTGCTTTACGGATTGCTTCGATTGGAGATTCTAATTGAACGAGAAGAACATTAGCACATGATATTTCCTCATGCGCTGTTTCAATATCTGCTGGATTTAACCTGGCATTTGCACCTGAAGCAACTACAATACTATTTTCTCCTTGCTTATCAATAACTATAAATGCAACACCGGTAGATACATCTCTATCTTGAAAAATATATTTAGTATTAATTTTTTCCTCTAGTAATTTCTGAATTCCTTCCTTCCCAAGTACATCGTTACCAACTCTGGCTATAAAGCTTACTTCTGCACCAGAACGCGCAGCTGCTACAGCTTGGTTAGCACCTTTCCCTCCTCCACCTTCTGAAAAAACCCCTCCAATTATTGTTTCTCCGGGAAGAGGTATTCTTTCAGTTTTGATTCTTAAGTCTGTATTATAACTTCCTACTACAACTACTTTATTTCTCATATTATGTTTCTAAAGTTTCTCAGAGTATTTCCGGGAATTATTTATTTGATTTAAATTATTTAACTGCAAAACTTTTTTTAAATTAGAATGAAAATCCTATAGAAAACATATGTACCTGCGTCAACTCACCAAAGTCAACATAAGCATAATTAACAGTGCCGATTGTACCACCGATTGGATAAGTGACGCCAGCACCAAATGTAAATTTCTGTACATCATAGTTGAATTTATAACCACCGCTGATGAAGAACGTACCCTCATAAGCGTATCCAACTCCAACATGAAATTTTTCTAATCCGTCATTTGGATGATCACCTTCCGCAAGAACTGTGAGAAGATGCGGACTTCCTGGTTCATCCAAAAAATCCATTGCTATACCAGCTCGAAAATCAAGAGGCATTCTTACGTTATCCGATTCGGTTTGATATTCTTCACTCCATCCGCCAAAACGAGAATCCGGTCCAAAATTTCTGGCAGTAATTGCTACTCGTAAACTTTTAAATCCTGTATAGTAAATGGTACCAAAATCTAATGACCAATTTTCCATTGAAAGCTCTGCAATTTTTTGCCGCATCCACCGTATGTTACCACCTACCGAAAGGTTTTCTGTAATCTTTTTTGAATAAGAAAGACCAGCAGCAATATCATTGGCAGTGAACATGTTCCCGGTAATTATAGGAATCGTCCCGCTAGCTCCTGCTGATGTATTTATAGTTTCAGGTATATCTCCATAATTAAGCATCGCAATGCTTGTACCTACTACACCCCAATCCCCAAGATTATAAGCAACTGCTAAGGATTGATAACTAATATCTGCAACCCATTCCAGAACATTAACCTGAACATCTATATTTTCCACATCCGAGAGCGAAGCTGGATTACCAAAAATCGAATTGGCATTACCATTTGAGACTACTGTAAATGCCCCACCCAAGGCAGCTTGGCGTGCATCACCATTAATTTTTAAAAATTGCCAACCCGATTGCCCGGCGCGCTCAATATAATTTGGTGAAATCCCAGATTGCGCTTGAATAATGTCAAATAGAAACACAAAGCTTATTCCTACCTTTAGAAGTATTTTTATTTTTGAATACATTTTGAATATTCTCCCTTACTTCACAATTGCTAATTTGCCAATAAAGGATTCACCCTCATGCCCAGGAACGAGAGATTCGATCCGATATAAGTAAATGCCCGGTGCTACTCCAAGCATCCATTTATTAAGTTGATAATTCAATTGTTTAATGCTTCCCCAAGACTCGGAGCCGCTGCCATCATCATGATCTATTTCTTGAACAACGTCTCCGGTTAACGTGTAAATCTTTATCTTACACTTAGCTGGGATACCAATAAATTCCATTCGAAATCGCTCACCTGTTCCTGTTAAGTTACTATGCTGCCGGAAGGGATTTGGTACGACGTAAACATTTTTAGGAAATTCTAAATTTGGTCCGCGTAATGGATAAATTGGAAAGCGAGTGTTGTTTACTTTTCCGCTTTCATTACCATCTTCATCATAACTTGTTACACAATAATAATTTCCAACGCCGAATGGAAGGTTTTTATCCACGAATCGAACATTACCATCAACTAAAACAACAGAATCTTTTTTAATATCCAGTACAAGCGACCAAGGTCCAATTGTAAAATAGCTAGAACGATACACTCTGTATCCTGCGAAGTCATTTATTCCTAATTTAGGATCTTTGTAAGTTGAAGAGATAGGCCGCCATTCAATAATAATCTCTCCCGGGTTTGTTGTTATTTTAAGGCTATTTTCGCCATCCGTAGGAGTGGGAGGCGGAAATACATCTGGCATATAATTGTTTGCATATAATTTTCTTGCAGCATGAACATGAGCAAGCATAGAATCGCGAGAAGCTGTAGCCATTAGATCAATATTTTCAACCCCACCTTCAACAATTTTTGCACGATCCATTTCTCCAATCACTTCCGCAAAAACAATTTTTACTGATGCAAATGGAGTTAAAGAGAGTGGACCAACACTTACTAAAAATTCCGGACGTCTTTCAAATTTATTTCCGCCTTCACCACCCAGTGCTCGGGCTTGATCCCATGACATTCTCGGCTGCTGATGTGTCATCACTTCTTTTACCCGGGCATGTGAGGATGATCCTTGAATAAACATTTGATCGACAGTACCCGCTCCCTCCGTTAAACCCTGACCAGTATGCTCCAAAATATTTTGATAAATATTAGCACTCGCAGAATCGAGAACAACAACTGTAAGATAACCAGGCGCATCAAGTTCATGCTCTCGAGTTCCTTGCTGGTAAATATCTCGGGCATCACCTATATCACCGCGTAAAGGACCTACCCCAAAATTATATTCAATTGGCACTTCATCCTGAAAGCGGAATCTTCGATGATCATAAAAGTAGAAGATTTTTTCGTTCGGATCCCAATCATATTTTTCATCACCTCTGCTGCCGGAACGCTGAGTAATTCGAATACCGTAACGCATTCCAAAAAACAAAGAATCAACCGATGTTATTTCATTATTTGTTATGGTTACTTCATGGATAATAAAGTCACTTAAGCCAGGGAAGCTCCATGCCAAGCTTCTTCTTGATATATCCACATTCAACCCATTAACATGATGTCCCCCGGTGACGATTTCTTCTCCAGCAATTCCAATGTCTTTAAGATTATAATTCTTGGTTAAAATAGTTTCTTCAATTGGAAATATGTCCTGCGCTGAAGGAAAAAACCTTGAATTTATAGTGAATGATGAGGCAATATTATCGCGCACTCCGTATATAGCATAGCCAGCAGCTTCAGCGTAGTTTAATGCATCGTTGATATTTGTGGCTTTAGAATATCCGGGATAATCAAGAGTATGAAATCCGTTTTCCGTTTCTGTGGGGTCTCCATACTGAAGTGAATTCCAGACGGTTGCCCAAAGTTTTCCTCTCTTTAAGGTCTGTTTTCCCCAAGTTACTTGAGCATGCATCATATTTGAAAACAGGAGGACAATTATTATTGTTGTAACAAATTCTTTCATATTCGTTCTCATTACATTTCTAAAATTTTACTGAAAGTTGCAAATAGATTCTTCTTGGTGGAACCTCGTATGAGTACCATTCCCAAATGTTGGGCTCAGAAAAATCATAAGTTTTTGGGAGCCGTTCACTATCAGATAAGTTAGGATTTTCTAAATACCTGGTAAGATCATCACCATAAAGAAGTCTTAAGAATTTTAAGTTAAATAGATTTTTGATATCAACGCTAAATTCCAACTGTATTCCCATAAAGTTATAGCCCTTAGTAACATTAAGATCAATTTGGTAATAATTGAACCAACGTCGGTTATTTGGTTCTGTTGAAAAATCCCCTGGACCGTGATAAGTATATGGATCTCCATTCCTCCACCAAAAATTCAAATAAACATTTAAATCACTAAATGGTTTAATGCCCGCTATTTCGGGTCCCTCATTTTTACCTAAACTAAAGTTCATCCAGCCCTTAATGCGCTGATAATCTGCCCAAGCACCTTTTCCTTGACGCAATCCTTTTGGCACATTAATATTGGGTGAACCTGTTTCATACAGTCTGCTAAAGCCGACCTCGCCTTCAAAAGACCAATATATTTCATGGCTTAATCCAAAATTGAACATTCCATTAAACCGCGAATCGATTTTGGTTTCGATACCACGCACATCAGAATATCCAGAGTTGCTAACCATCAGCGCTTTTGTTGTACTATAGGTTGCAGCATATACACCTGTAATAACATCTGCTTCACCTGATGCATCTTTATAATAACCTGTAACATCAAGTTTGATGATATCAGCAATGTTGTAGTCTACGCCAAGCTCATATTGAATCGTTCTCTCATAGCTTAATTTGGGATTTCCATAATACCCTTGCCACTCATCCATGTAAGTTGTTTGTTTTGCATAGGGATTAAGCATACTATCCCATGTAGTTGTATAGTTCACGAATGGAAAACCAAACATTTTTGTCCAAGAAGGGCGTTGATAGAAATGTCCATAAACAAAATGTAATACAGCTCTCTCACTTATCGGATGAGAGATTCCGATACGGGGCGCAATTGCCACTTGTAATTCAGTTTTCTCCCTTTCAGGCGTTCCTGGAATTCCCAAGGGCGTTCCTGGATCATGTCCCGGAGTTCCTATTTGGAAAGCGAGTGGATCATACATGTTTTTAGGTGCATCTCTATTTTGATTAAAGAAATCTCCGCGTATGCCAACATTTACTACAAGTCCAGGGTATTCAATTTTATCCTGAATATATAAATTACCTTCGAAAGGATTTCCGTCGAAAATATTCATAGAATTGTTTCTATTACCGCTTGATCCTGCTGAAAAATTCTCGTAATAAAAATCGTGTAGCCTAAAGGTAAACCCTGATTTAATGTTATGTGTTTTGGTTATCTGATTTGTATAGTCTCCTTTAATCTGAAAAGTTTCAGAATTACTTTTTGTCCAGGTGTGATAATATGCTAGTAGTGTATACCGAGGATGCATTGAAACAACATCTGGCAGCCAAAGAGTATCTGGAATACGATCATCTCTATCCGATCGATCCAATTTATCTCTCAAATAACTAACCGTCATTTCATAAAAAGAATTATCATTCAATAAATGAGTGACTTTTCCATATAGCTGTGTCCAATTCCTCAATTCAGGCCATTGCCTGTAGGGTGCACCAAAAAGATTAAATTTTGCACGAGCATATTGTTCGTCAATCCTCATCGGAGCCAGCCAGCCAGCTTCTTGACCCATCTCTGAAGTGTTCATATTGGAATTTGTATAGTCTGCACTCTCATATTCACCGACGAATCCACCAATGCGAAATTTAATTTGAGGTGAAAATTTATAATTGAAGTATCCCTGTATATTAAACTCAGGATTATAGGGGATTGCTTGTGGGAAGATACCAACTCCTTTTTTATATCTGCCGGATAAGAGAAAGCTAAATTTATCTGTTAGGCTTCCATACAGAGTTCCTTCATATTCAAATTCTGCACGATTTGCATAGTTAGCAAGTGTATCGTTGGGTGTAGTCTGTGTTCGCCAAGCTTGTAATAGTGAATCTGGATTTTTTTGACAAAATTGACTATTAGCATCTTGGGATAAGCGAGTCCAATAAT
>CAZTDB010000086.1:0-7963 GCA_964612385.1 uncultured Ignavibacteriaceae bacterium | reverse complement strand
ATGCAAATTTCCGTGCAGCGTTTAATCCTATTAAGCCAAAAAATTTGCTGAAAAGAATGAAGAAAAAATATTCTAACTTGTTTTTCAAACTAAATCCGCATATTACGTATGCAAAGATAATAATAATACATTAGTTGGTGATAAGATGGGATATGATTTCGATGGGTAAAATGCCCAGGCGGTCACCACCTGTCAGGATAAAAGATTAGAAGCTGAACAAGCTGCAAATGCCTTAAAGTAAGTGACGAAAATGATTTCAGAAAATTTAAATCCGGTTAATTTCCAATTAAAATTATTTCAATAAGTGCTAATTCTCCTCAACCAATTTTCATCTAATAATTCACCCCGCTTGGTAGAATGAATTAGAGTATAGTCATTAAATCCTGTTAAATCGGCGAACACAAATACCACCCCGCCTTCTATCTGATCGAACCTCCAAATTTCATAAGGTTTTGTATCTACCTGATTGGGGTATCTTTCTATTTCACTCGGCTCGCCGAAGATAATATACACTCTTCCCCTATCGGTTTTCCACCCTCTTTTTTGAATCGTTGTAAATCTATCATTCGACCAGGCAACTCTTCTAAAATACTCGCGTTTAAACTCATTGCGTCCGGTAGTTACATCAATGTCTCTTGCTTTCCAAAAATTAAAAAGAAAATTTCTTTTAGCATCAGATTCTGATAATTTAGCCCATTGCTCAATTTCCTGAGTAGTGGCAATATATCTGGAAACTGAAAAATTTTCATCAAGCTCTTCCTCGGACATTGCTGCAAACTCCGATGAGAGAACATCCATATCGGATAAATCAGCCGCAGTTTCATCTGCAACGGATGGATTATAAATAAATAATTTCTTAGAAGAATAAATCGTTAAGTTCTTTAGGCTGTCGGTTGCCGAAAGAGCCAACGTATAGGTACCGGATGGAATTTTTGTAATATTAATTGCCCCAACTTCAACGATTGATGATGTTTTTCTTGAAACCAATTTAGATTTTCTTACTACAGCTTGATTCCGTGAATTGATTAGTAAATGTTCAATTTTCAGCAGTGGCGATTTTATATCATTATCCAGGTTATACATTTCGGCATAAAAGTAAACTACAGGCAGCACCTCGCCGTAAATACTGCTGGGATTTGGTATTACTTCATAAGTGTTTTTATAAAACATTGATTTAGTGTTATCCGACTGCTTAATAGAACTCGCTAATTCAATATCGCTGATTGAAAATCTTTCTGAAGGTAATTCCGCAATCGATACTTGAAAGCTGATAGTATCAACTTTGCTCAAATCATTTCCGTCCCTACCGGTAAGCATACAGAGATACTCGCCGAAGGGTACTAAAAATCCTAAATTTCCCGTAAGGCTTTTTTGGCTGGAAGATGTTGAAGTATCTACTACATTTGTAAATCGAAAATCTCGATCCAAGATTAGCTCACCGGTTTCTGAATTTTTCAATTTAATATTCAGAAATCCTTTGATAACATTTTGATTATCCTCGTTAATAATTAATAAGTCCGGTTCGAAGAAGGCATAATATATTTCGAGGTAGCCGCTTGAGTCGTCATAAAAAAAGCGCGAATAATCAAAATCAACTTTGAAAGAATTCTGAGCACTAACAGCAGCACCGAAAATACACACGAAAAAAAATATTTTAATTATTTTCATAAAAGTTCACGTTTTAACATTAAAAAAGGCTGGAAAGCCCAGCCTTTTTTAATTTGAATTAGTACGAATTTTAGAAACCAACTTTAATTGAGAACATATGATTTGCATCGAAATAACGAGCCCAGCGATATGCATAATCAACGGTAAGATCAACACCAGTGCTAAGATTTAAACCTACGCCGAAAGTGGGGCCAAAGATCTGTTCTTCATCCTTGAACTCGTCCGATACGTTGATACCCTGAGATATTGCATACCCGCCTCGTAAAAATAACATTTCCTGAAATGCGAATTCTGCAGCAATACGATATTCATCATTTGCAAAGTTGTTGTTTTGAAAAGACGTAATAAATGTTGCTCTATAATCGTTAGCAAACCGGCTAACGTAAGCCAATCCGAGTTCTAACTGAGACGGTAATTCAAAGGTTGCAGCTTCGATTTTGTAGAATTGTTTACCTCGTAAACTATTATCGTCTTCGGCAATCCGGATTAAGTTCGAACCGTCAAACTGCATTCTGGGACCGAAATTTTTTAAGACCACACCCATTTGCAATCCTTCAACACCTGCGATACCGTCATACTGGACACCAACGTCAAAGGACATTCCTGTTGCACTTGTGTTCAGAATTTGTTCAGTAACAACATTTGCTGTCAGACCAACTCTTATTCTGTCGGTTAATGCATTTGCATAAGTTAAACCTACAGTTACAAAAGTTGGTGAGAATGTAGAACCTGTTCCATACGGGGCTTGAGTAGTTGTGACCGGTATATCCCCGAACTCGAGTGATTTAATGCTAAAAGCAATTGAACCTAAACCTTCAAAATTTGCGGCAACGGCAGCATAAGAAACGCCGATGTCAGCAATATAATTCATGTAAGAGAACATTGCCTCAGCACTGTACTTTGTAACACCAAGCCCGGCAGGATTGTAGTAAATAGATTCTACTCCTTCAAGCCCGGCAACATAAGCACCGTTAAATGCCAAACCACGCGCTCCAACAGGTATAAGTAATTCTTGCGCTCCAGCCGTTCCGTTTCGCTTGCCTCCGCTGGCAAAGGATTCAACTATCAGCAAAAGCGCGAGCAACACTACGCTTAGAATTCTTGTAATTTTATTAAACATCTTATAATCTCCTTAATTATAAATATGATAATTTCTTAGAGGGAGAATTACTCCCTCTAATCATTATAACCTGTCAATATATTGTGTTTCCATAATTACAGCTATTTTCATTACCTTCGTCCCTACTCCGGGCATATCGAGGTAAGCAAGATAGATACCGCTGGCAACCGGTAAACCGTCCCGATTCCTAAGATCCCAATCTAAGTACTGATTAGTGCTGCTCTTCTCAAGCCTTCTAACAAATACACCTGAAAGCGAGAAGATTCTAACAGTAACTTCGTTGGGAAGATTTGTGAATCTGACAAACCTCTGGTATTTATCCCGCTCTAAAGAGTTAGCCCCAAAATAAGGATTTGGAAATACGCTGATTTGGTCTAAATTTTCTTTAGCTGCAGTTTTATTATCAAATGACGGGACAAGAGTTTTACCTCTGAAAACATCACCTGCGGTTATCGGCTTATACGAAAACACCTTTATAATGGTACCTGCTTCAGGAACGTCACCGTTGATGGCAAGATTACCAAACTTATGATGACTTGTTTGCGAATTACCTGAAACTTGTGGTGGATTATCTGGAGTGAATGTCGTCGGTGTATAAGTATATATTTCTTCCCAATCTCCATTCGGTAACTGCGTCCATGTTTTGTCCGGTATGGCTCTCGTAGAATCGCTTCTGTCGAGGTCCAAAGTCTTAATCATAAGTCTAGACTGTGGGTCTCCTTGAAGCCGCCCAACATCCCAGGCTGAAAACGGAACGGTGTTAGCAGCAAGTGTATCACTTCTTGTAGGAGGAGTGAACGAAAATGCATAGCCGGTTAAATAATAAGGAGATGGATCGCCGAAGCGTAGTTCATAATCTTTGTATCCAAAGCTTAACTGTGCATGCCAGAGTAGGTTTCCTGATGAAGCCCCGCTTCCTTTAGCTTTTACTTTCCATTTCCCTGTAGAATTAAGATTTTTCAAAACATCTATGGGGGTATCTAATTTGTTTCCACCCGCTCCATGTGTTTCATAAATCGCTTTAAATCGTTGGGTAACTCCGGGTACAGCGGCAATACTATCTTTACCCAAATTTTGAACTAAAAGCATCAAGCCTTCGAATACCGGCGCGCCCATAGTATCCTCTGTTGGTACATAACGCGCCTTAGTTACATCGTCTACCAAAATCCTAATGAACCGCTTCGAATTTTTAAGCAGGGTATCGCCGGTAGTTTTATTTACGAAATTGTAAGTGAGAGCATCGTCCGGTCCAGAGAAAGAAACTTCATATTCGTTCCCTGTCAGCAGGTTGGGATCTATGACTTTAAGTACCGCTGCTGCATCAGAGTTGCCTGAAACTTGTTCCATCGCAATATGAGCACCCCAGTTGTAAGGTGAAGTATGTTCAATGCTAGGTTGACCGGGAAATACTTCAATTATTTGCGGCGGATTCTCCAAATAAGTTGGTGAACTATGCTTAGAATAACCGTAAGCAGTTACGCCAAAGTAGTAAGGATTACCATTAAACAGAGGACCATTCGTATAAGCATCCTGAGTTAAATTTATAAACCGCCTTACACCGAGGTTAGGACCTTTTATTACCGGAACTAAAGTCTCTTCGCCGTTTATGGTTTCATAATCATAAATAATTGTTATATCATTTTCTATATCTGTTATTTGAATCAACCTTGGATCTGACCCTGATAAATCCCTATACTGCCAGACTCTATAACCTTCGAATGTATAAGTCGTATCGTCTAACGGTGGAGACTGATTAAAAATTAATGGATCAGGAGCATCATAGTCCTCGGCATTCGGTTCCCACCAAAGCGTAATCTGTTTATCACCGGGAACGGCATGAAGAGCCGGTGCAGGCGGAGGAGGAGTTAATTGGAAATCGAGATCGTATGCAATTTGTGCTGCAAGGTCTTTCCTCTTAAGCGCTGTAACACTGTTCACATTACTGGTTCCAAGTGCGATGACAATGCCGACTACAACTTCTTGAGTATCACCGGGAGCCATGTTAAACGGACCGGAAGCCATCACATGCCTTCGGTCACCAGCTACTGGACCACCCGGCCACCCTGCACCCTCATACCAGCCAGTCTTTGTTTCAGGATCACCGGTTAATACGAAAATAACTTCCTGCCCAGTATGGGGATCGACAAAGGGAGAACCATCCCAAACTAAACCTTGCATATAATTGTAAAATTCGATCGAACCTGATGGAACACCTTGCGTGGGATCTCGCCAAGGATATTGGGCTGTATTTATATAAAGTGCAAAGGCTGTCATGGGGAGATTTTTATAACCATGTCTCCATTTACCATCAAACTTTGCACTATCGGTAGGTTCACCGGCAACAATAGGACCTTGAAAAAAATCATAACCAACAGCCGGCGGAGGTGAACCATAAATAGCGTCATTGTTTGTTGCATTCCAGGTATAGCCTAAGCTCAGAGCAGTGTCACAGCCCGTATAGTCATCATTTGCATCTCCTAAATCTGTGTCTGACCAATAAGCTACAATCATGTCTCTGATAAGATTTGTTCCTTTATTAATAATCTTATATTTTTTAAAGACCATATCGCCCAAAGCGCCGGTTCGCTTGAAACCAAAGACTGTTGTTTGGAATTCTAATCCCATAGGAAGAGTTCCATAAGTAAAAGTGGAACGGACGGGGTCCATATCGTTGGCTACATACCACAATACTTCATCGCCAATAAAATGGGGTTCATCAACACCTCTGGTGAACACTCCGTCACCGTCTATATCAACCCAGGGTGCACCGTCTTCAACCGGCCATTCATTATAATCTCTTTCAAACTCGTCTCTTTCAGGACCAGGTGGTAATAATTCCCACCCTTTCCTGATCTTGTATATTCTGTATTTATCTAAATCAGGATTATCCGGCGTCCCATCGTCTAATATCTTGCCGGCTTGTAAGCCCTGACGGTGGGTATTTCCATTTACACGAATTTCACGCCCGATCTTTCCACCGAATATTAATCCATCTTCGAAAATAGCTGATTTGGTGGCGTTTATTCCTCCTGGCCAATAGAATCCATTTCCATCAGTTCTCGGGTCATGAGAACCATCTCCATTATTTGATATCCACATCAGTATTTGATTAATGGCGATGTAACGGTATTGATCATTGATGGAGGTTTTCCGCACGGAATTATTTTTGTCTTGTTCAGCTTTAAAACCAAGCGATACCAAAGTCAGCACAAACAAGGTAATAAAAAGACCGATTATTTTTTTGTTCATTTTATTCTCCATATTTTTTTAATATCTAAGTTTGCATCAACCTAATAATTTAACCTTACGCCTAACCTAATCTGACGCGGCGTCCCGAAATTACCAGCATTGTAGTTTAAAGCCTTGTAAAGGTCTATATACTGCTGGGCTTTTTCGTCGCCATAGAGTGACCGGATAGCTTCCACTTGACCGATACCCTGGCGGCTTGTTAAGAAGCCATCGTCAGCTGCGTCGCCGGATACATTAAATACATTTACAACATTCTTAGTATTAAGCAGGTTGATCACCCAAAGATAGATATTTGCACTCAATGGACCTATAAAGAAAGTTTTATCAAGTTTAGCATCGATTTGGAAAGTCCATGGAGTAGTAGAATTATTTAAAGGTTCAACAGGATACCTTCTATTACCAAAACTTTCATCATCCCAACGAGTAAAGTTAAAACCGCTGGTAAATGAGAATAGAAAGTTTGCACCAAAATTTTCCAGAATTTTGCTTCCAAGTACATCAGGTCCATCGTTGCTGGCAAACCGATAATCTATATTTAAGAAACCCCTATGCGCCTGGTTAAAATCAAGAGGCGCTATCTGCTGAGGGAAAAACGGAGTGGCTGTGGGTGACTGCCAAATCTGTCTGAAGCTGGAAGACGGATTTGACCCGGTTCCCTGGGCATCCGAATAAGTATAATCTAAAGTTGCAGCAACTCTGGCAGTTCTCCTTAAGTCAACACTAAATTCAACCCCTTTAACTGTTGAAAAGTCTTCGTTTACAAAGGCATAATATTGTCTGTGGTTTGCCGTTTCGGCTGCAAAAATAGACCTAATCTGGATTTGGTCTTTTATGTCTTTATAGAACCCGGTGATGCTGAAGGCTAGAGCATCTCCAACCTGTTGTTTAAATCCAATTTCATACTGAGTTGTTCTTTCAGGTCTTATACCGAATCCTACCGGGCTTTGAATTGCATAACCGCCCTTTATATTATCAGATAAAACACTATAACCTAAGTAAATATCGCGTAAGCGGGTTTGCTGAATGAATTTGCCGTATTGTGCATGAAACACAGTTTTATCGGTAACTGGAAAAGAGAACCCGAGCCTGGGACTAAGCTGTGTAATAGGATCAACATCCGTTAAATTATCAGGGTCAACCAGATTGCCTTCAAAATTAACATTTGAGGGATCGAGAAATCTTTGACCATCGGTATCGATATAATCCAATCTTAAACCGACATTAACTACAAGATCGGAAAATTCCATTTTATCCTGTATATAGTATGCCGCAAATACAGGGTGCTTGGCAGCATCCATTCCTTCGTCTGTTTTATTTCCATAAGCATCGTAACCATAATTATCAAGTCTGTCATAGAAATCAAAGGATCCTCCATCAGGAATTGATCTCCGTAAGGATGCAATAGCGACAGGACGAGGAAGTGAATATCTTCGAATTGTATAATATTTAAATTCACCGCCTGTCTTCAACTCGTGGTGAGCACCTATCTGATAAAGAAGATTTGCCTGTCCTCCGATAGTCGCATTTCGCTGTTTACGATATAAGTTATAAGGTATTTCGCTTCTAGTGAAATTAAAATTATACGCAACTATCGAAAGCGGGAATTGCCCGTCGCTTCGGAGAGTATAACCCAGTTCGGCATTCTTGATAGAATCCCCGTAGGCAGTTATGTTGTGTTTAAAAATTGGATCCATATCAACATAATAATCTTCAAAATAGTTAAAGATTACGTCATAGAATGCTTTATCGCTAAGGATATGAGTAACTTTAAAGCTTCCGGTAATAGTTTCATCCTCGTGTAAACCGGCACGGTTAGCGGTTCTGATACCTTGCTTCCCTACGCCGTTTCTACTTTCGGTAGTCTTGTAGCTGGCATTTAGTCTGAAGCTGAAAGGATTTACATCCCAAGTAATATTACCCTGAACT
>CAZTDB010000085.1:0-8080 GCA_964612385.1 uncultured Ignavibacteriaceae bacterium | reverse complement strand
ATGGGCAAAAAAATTTGGTTCTGAAAGCCGTACAAAAGATTTTGATTTTATTGAACCGGACTATCTAAAAAATTTCATCATAAAGGATAGAAAAAATGATAAATAAAATTTTTTCAATCGTATTACTTTTATTCTATTCGGCATTGGCTCAATATGCTTCTCCAAGAGCTGTGCTGAGCAGTCTAACTCACGATTTTGGCACCATCGTTCAGGGGGTTACTGTCACACACAATTTTGTTATCAAAAACCTTGGCGGTGAAGTGCTAAAAATTCAAAGCGTAAAAGCATCATGCGGATGCACCGCAGTAACACCGAGTAAAAGGGAATTATCTGCAGGAGATTCTACAATCATAAAGGTCGATTTCAATTCTGCAGGCAGAAGAGGAAAGCAGACTAAATATATTAATGTTGTGACCAATGATCCGGCAAATCAAAGCATAAGACTCACAATTACATGCAATATTATTGAACCCGCTGAAAAAGATAAGCAAAGTGCGTTACCTAAAATTCAATTAGATACTACGGAATTTGATTTCGGAAAAGTTGTTGAAGGAAAAATATACGAGCATACATTTTCAATCAAGAATTCAGGTAAGAGTATGCTCCAAATTACTGATATAAAAACTTCCTGCGGCTGTACAGCCGCCCTGATAAGCAGTAAAAAAATTAATGCAGGAAATTCGGGCTCCTTGAAAGTAGAATTAGACACAACAAATCGAACAGGTAAACTTAGTCGTACAATAGTTATCAGTTCAAACGACCCGGTTGAACCGGAGAAAATACTTACCATACATGCCGATATAAGCGGCGGAGCAAATTAATGGCTTGGTTTAAACGCTCTAAAGAAAATATTTCTCCCGATACGCAAAAAATTGAACTCCCCGATGGTTTGTGGGAAAAGTGTCCCGAATGTTCCGAAATAATTCACAAAAAACAACTTGAAGTAAACTTGTGGACTTGCGCTAAATGCGGTTATCATTTCAGAATTGGAAGTCATGAATACATCAAGATACTTATAGATAAAGGGAGCTTCAGAGAGTTAGATAAAAAGATGAGATCTGCTGATCCGCTCCAATTTACCGATACAAAAAAGTATACCGATAGAATCGATGAAACAATTTCGAAATTAAATTTATCTGACGCGATAAGAACAGGTACCGGAAAACTTAATGGACTGAGTGTCGCGTTCGGCTGTATGGATTTTAAGTTTATTGGCGGCAGCATGGGATCCGTAGTTGGTGAAAAAGTTGCGAGACTTGTTGATAAGGCTTACAAAAGTAAAGTACCTCTGATAATTGTTTCATCAAGCGGTGGTGCTAGAATGATGGAAGGTGCATTCTCATTGATGCAAATGGCTAAAACGAGCGCAAGGCTTGCCAGGTTAGCTCAGGCAAAAATTCCTTACATCTCGGTTTTTACCGATCCTACTACCGGCGGAACAACGGCAAGTTATGCTATGTTAGGAGATTTTCATATTGCCGAACCAAAGGCTTTAATCGGCTTTGCCGGTCCAAGAGTTATCAAACAAACTATCGGAAAAGATTTACCGGCAGGTTTTCAGCGATCCGAATTTTTATTAGATCATGGTTTTGTCGACATAATTTCTCCGCGTAAAGAGCTTAAGAATACTATCTACAATCTTTTAACTTTAGTTAGTTGAGGATATTATCCAAACCATCACTACTGTAAGGGAGATGCAGCAAGTTTCTGATAAAATTAGATTGGAAGCAAAAAAAATTGGATTCGTCCCCACCATGGGTTTCCTTCATAAAGGGCATCTATCATTAATATCAAGATCGAAAAATATTGCAGATGTAACTGTTGTTTCGATATTTGTTAATCCTGCTCAATTCGCTCCTCATGAAGATTTCAATAGATACCCGCGCGACCTTGAACGTGATAAAAAAATATTGGAAGAACTTGAGACAGATTATTTATTTCTTCCTGATGTAAATGAGATTTATCCATACAATTTTCAAACCTTCGTTACCGTTGAAGAGCTGTCAAAAAGAATTGAAGGCTAGTTTAGACCTAATCATTTTAAGGGTGTAACTACAATCGTAAATATTTTGTTTAACTGCGTAAAGCCTCATTTTGTTATTTTTGGTCAGAAAGACGCTCAGCAAGCGGCGATAATAAAACAGATGGTAAACGACTTAAAAATTGACGTTAACATTATCGTTGAACCGATAGTTCGTGAATCCGATGGTTTAGCGATGAGCTCGAGAAATGTATATCTTTCTGAAGAGGAAAGAAAGAGCGCACAGCTTTTAAATCGTTCTTTGTTAATTGCCGAAAAATTTGTGCAGGGAAAAGAAATTAATTCTGAAAAAATTATACAGGAAATGAAAGCTTATCTTTCTATAGATAAAAACATTCAGCTTGATTATATCAAGATAGTTAACGCCCATACTTATAACGAATCAATGTTTGTTGAGGAAGGTAATGAGTATTTTATCCTCATTGCAGCAAGGGTTGGCAAAACCCGGCTAATAGATAACATTTTAGTTAAACCCGCTTAGATAAATATTTATTGAGCCGGTAAATTTCCTTTATACCTATCAGCACTAAGTTTTCTTCATACAAATGTTCAAGCCTTAAAAATTTACTAACCGTTCTTGCCCCTCCTCCCGTAATGAAGATTTTAACTTTCTTAGCGTTTCTCTCTGTTGTCAGGTGGTTAACCATTCTTTCAATTAATCCTATTAAAGAATTTATAACTCCGCTGGCAATCGAACTTTTTGTTGAGTTCCCGATGAAAGATTCATAATCATCAATGCTTACATTAGGCAGTTGCGCCGTACTACTATGGAGTGCTTTTAGCATCAACTCGATACCGGGTGAAATCATTCCGCCCGTAAAAATGCCCGGCGGTTCAACTACATTTATAGTTGAAGCCGTTCCGAAATCGATAGTAATCAGAAAAGTGCTGTTTGGAAAATCATCAAACTCGTTTGAGTTTTTTGCCAAATAAAAAGCACCTTCGGCAGAACAGAGTCTATCTATTCCCAACGTTTCGATTGTCGAATAATTAATTTTTAAATTAAATTGAGAAGAAGTTGTTATAACTAACGGTTCGATTCGAAATCTTTCCCGTAATAAATTTCTTAATGGATTAATTTTTTCGGGAACAACAGATGAGACAGCGGCAGAAGATATTTTATCTTCGGATAACTGACTTAATTCGTGAATCTCATTTATGTAAAGTTTGTTTCGAAGTTTATCTCCTTCAAACACTCCGGCTTTAATACGTGTATTTCCGACATCTATTGCAAGCAGCATGAGTTTTTATTTGGTAAGCTGAGCGAAGTAATTCTCTGTTGATTAAAAAATATAAAATTTATCACTACTAACCGACAAAAAATAGAAAGAAATAAAAGTAAGCTGCATTAACATCAAAAGAAAACTAATGAAAAAACCTTATTGACCTTAGTAACACAGCCAACACCCCGATTTTTAACCTTATCCGAAGGATCTAGGGATTAGCTTATTACAAATCAATAAGCTAATCCCTAGATCCTTCGGATAAGGTTAGGGTATATGGGTAATTGTGTGTTACTAAGGTTCACATTCAGCCACCCTAACAGGTATATTTTTAATAATGGAATATTTTGTTCACTTAATTTCTGTTTCCTAAACTTTTTTGCTAATACTAAATTTTAGTCGGTTGATAGTGAAAATTTATCTTAAGCTAACGTCGCCAAAATGAATTCGTTCAATTCCTTTTGGTGATTTAAGAAGCAGAAATCCGTCAGCATCTATATCTTCGAAAATTCCATAACGACTTTCATTTTCCTCCGCAATGGATACTTTTTCACCAATCATTCGGCATCTTGATTTCCAATCGTTCATTATGTCTGCCGGATTTGATAATGACTTTTCAAGAAGTTCTTCAAAGATATTTAGAATTTCTGCTAACAACCTCTCACGTTCAACCGTCTCACCAAATTCAAGCTTAATCGAAGTTGGTTCAATAGAGAACTGTCCTTGAAAAATAGTTTGATTCACGTTTAATCCTATACCCGCAACAATCCTTTCAATTTTAGAACCGGTTGAAACGGATTCAAACAGTATTCCGGCAATTTTTCTTTTGCTAACCAACACATCGTTTGGCCATTTTAATTCAGTTCGAAGCTGAAACAAGTATTCGATAGCTTCCGATACCGCGAGAGAAACTGCAAAATTTATCGTATTAAGGCTTTTGCCAAAATACTTTTTATCTGCTAAAAGAATTGAAAAGGTTAAATTTTGTCCTTTGTTGCTGTACCAGCTTCTATCTTTTCTACCTTTGCCTTTGCTCTGCTTTTCAGCAAGAAGCACCGTTCCATCAATTTTTACTTTATTAGCTTTATTTAACAAGTACGAGTTTGAAGAATCAATCTCTTCTATATAAATAAAATTTCGTCCGATAAAATCCGTATTTAGTTTTATGTCAAAGACCTCGATGTTGAACAATTTTCCCACCTTTTTTAATTATTGAAGAATGGCAATATGTGTCAGAATTATTGACAATAACAAACAAGTGCTGTCAATTAGTCCTAATTGACGACATTGTGCCAATGCTCAAATAAAAATTGAAATAACTATAATCCATTGAATTATAAAAAGTTACGAACATATTTCCTAATGGCATGATCATTGACTTTGTCGAAACAACAAATTAATCTACAATTTTATAATTAGGAGAAATACATGACATTTTTGAGATTCGAACCTGTTACAGATTTTGATTCCTTCAGTGATCAAATAAACAATTTTTTTAATGATCAACCTGGATTAACGACTGAGCTTTCTCATTCATATAATCCAAAAATAGACATTTCCGAGGATGAAAAAAATATTTACATCGATGCCGAGCTGCCGGGCATTGAAAAAGAAAATGTAAAGGTTACACTTCACGAGAATATGTTAACAATTTCAGGCGAAAAAAAGTTTAACGAAGAAAAAAATAAAGGAAGAAACTTTTACAAAAAGGAAAGACTATTTGGTTCTTTCTCTAAGAGTATAAATATTGTTGAGGATTTTGCTGCTGATAAAATCGAAGCGAATTTTCAAAACGGTATTCTTGGTTTAACTGTACCGAAAGCAATTAACAATTCAGCTAAAGAAAGAATAATCAACATCAAATAAAATTTTGCGTTATTAAACGCTAAAAAAAGGAGAATGAAAAATGGGTAAAATAATTGGAATCGATTTAGGAACTACAAACTCTTGCGTTTCTGTTATGGAAGGTAATGACCCTGTAGTAATTCCTAACTCGGAGGGTGGACGAACAACACCTTCGGTTGCAGCCTTCACAAAATCAGGTGAAAGATTAGTTGGACAGCCGGCAAAAAGGCAAGCCATCACTAATCCGAAAAATACGGTCTTCTCTATAAAAAGATTTATGGGAAGATTTATGAACGAAGTTACTACTGAGATGGCTGAAGTTCCCTATGAAGTTATTGCCGGCGAAAATAATACTGCTCGAGTAAAAATCGGAGACCGCATTTATTCTCCCCCGGAAATAAGCGCAATGATTTTGCAGAAGATGAAAAAAACTGCCGAAGAATATTTAGGACAGGAAGTTACCGAAGCAGTAATTACCGTTCCGGCTTATTTCAACGACTCACAACGGCAAGCCACTAAAGATGCCGGTGAAATTGCCGGTTTAAAAGTAAGAAGAATTATAAATGAACCCACTGCCGCTGCGCTTGCGTATGGATTGGATAAAAAGAGTAAAGACTTAACAGTTGCAATTTATGATCTTGGCGGTGGTACCTTCGATATCTCGATTCTTCAATTAGGTGACGGTGTGTTTGAGGTTAAATCTACTAACGGCGATGGTCACTTAGGCGGTGACGATTTCGACCAAAGAATCATCGATTATCTTGCCGATGAATTTAAAAAGGCTGAAGGAATTGACTTACGTAAAGACCCAATGGCTCTGCAGCGCTTAAAAGAAGCATCAGAGAAAGCGAAGATTGAGCTTTCATCCTCATCCTCAACTGATGTTAATCTGCCGTTCATCACTGCTACTCAAGATGGACCGAAACATATGAACATCACCTTAACCAGAGCGAAATTTGAACAGCTAATTGATGATTTAGTACAAAGGACAAAACAGCCCTGCGAAAAAGCTATTAAAGATTCTGGTGTTTCTCAGTCAGATATTGATGAAGTGATCCTCGTTGGAGGCTCAACCCGTATCCCGATGGTTCAGGAGCTAGTAAAGAAATTATTTGGCAAAGAACCACACAAAGGTGTTAATCCTGATGAAGTCGTAGCGATTGGTGCTGCAATCCAGGGCGGCGTATTAGCCGGAGATGTAAAAGATGTGCTTTTGTTAGACGTAACACCGCTCTCACTCGGAATTGAAACCCTTGGCGGTGTAATGACAAAATTGATTGAAGCAAACACAACAATTCCAACTCGCAAGAGTGAAATTTTCTCCACAGCTTCGGATAGCCAGCCGTCAGTTGAAATTCATGTGCTGCAGGGTGAACGACCAATGGCTGCGGACAATAGAACTTTAGGCAGATTTCATCTTGATGGAATTCCGCCGGCACCGAGGGGCGTTCCACAAATCGAGGTAACTTTTGACATTGATGCAAACGGAATTTTAAATGTAAATGCAAAAGATAAAGCGACGAATAAAGAGCAAAGCATCAGAATTACCTCTTCGAGCGGATTGAGCAAAGAGGAGATTGAAAAAATGAAAGTAGATGCTAAGGAACATGCTGCCGAAGATAAGAAGAAGAAAGAATCTGCCGATTTGCGTAATCAAGCTGACAGCTTAATCTTCCAAACTAAAAAGCAAATGGAAGAGCTAAAGGATAAGATCACACCAGATCAAAAATCCAAGCTTGAAACCGAAATCAAAAAAGTTGAGGATGCTCTTTCAACAAATAATACGGAACAACTAAAGTCTTCAACCGAATCGCTGAATAAAGTATGGAATGAAATAGCTTCGCTGCTTTATTCTCAAGCCGGAGCGCAGCAAGCACCTCATGCTGAACCGTCCGCTGCATCTGCAGGAGAGAAGAAAGCCGAAAAGGAAAATGTGCAGGATGCATCCTTTGAAGTTGTTGACGATGAAAACGATAAAGATAAAAAGTAAATGAAATATGCCGGTTTTTAGTAGAGAAAACCGGCTTTTCGGCTCTTGTTCAACGAATTTAAAAATGGAAGGTGAGATGACTGCAAGTAAAGATATTATTAAAGTTAGAAACAGAACTGATGCTTCCTGGGAAGAAATATTTGTAAACGAACGAAGTTATCCGCCGTTTGTTGACATATACGAAACTGAAGAAAGCTTCATTTTGATTGCAAATCTTCCTGGTGTTTCAAGAGAAAATATAAAAGTTAAATTGGATGACGACATCCTGCTGATTTTCGGCAGAATTAATTATCAGGAAGTAATCAGACGAAAATATGTTCTTAATGAAATTGAATTAGGAAATTATTTCAGGCAATTTAAGATTTCCAATGGAATTGATAAATCGAAGATTGAAGCAAAATATGAAAACGGGCAGCTTGAAATTATCCTGTCAAAACATGAGAAATTAAAACCGAAAACGATACACATAAGTTAAAGAAAACGCATGATAACTGACCCGCTGAAAGGCGGGTCTTTTTTTTGAAAAAAATTTGAGTACTAACGCTCTCTGACTTGTGTTTATACTGTTAATTTCTCCTCGACCTTCATCTCTTTCCTATATTGTAATTTTCTTTTTAAAAGGTATGTCGTTTCCCCTTTTTGAAATGGGAGAAGGAGATGGGGTTTGCCAAGAGACAAATATATCCAAACATGCTAACAACTCACAACACAACAAAGCGTGCTGTCCCCCCTCGTCCAATCGAAGATTCTCCAAGAATCCTTTGGACTTTGGAAAGGATTCTTCGAAAGAGGGGCGAGGGGTGTGTAAAAATAATCCCGCATCACCATAAATGATGACGCTAATCGAAAAAAGGCTGATAAATCAGTCTGAGGTAATTTTAATTGAAAAGTTGCAGGAAAAGATTCTATTAATGTTTCGCTCCTAAAGGAGTGAAATATTTCGTGTGCCAGGCATGTAGCAAAACTTAAAGGTGAGTCCCG
>CAZTDB010000084.1:0-8126 GCA_964612385.1 uncultured Ignavibacteriaceae bacterium | reverse complement strand
AAGAACCGCAGAAGTACCGCTTGCAACTGCATCTTTAACAAAATCATGTCCGTCAAACTTCTCGCCTTTAATGGCAATAAAAAGAGAATTCTTTTTGATATTTCTTGAATCTATCGAAACAAACTCAACCGGTTTAAATTCATCCGGATTAAATATTTCAGAGCCGGATAGATTGAACAAATCGTCAAGCGTTAGTTTTATTTTTCTCATGCTCTCAGATACTTTTGTGCAACTTCTCTATCCGATAAGGGATATCTAACGCCGGCAATTTCCTGATAATCTTCGTGACCCTTACCGGCAATAAGAATAACTGCATTATCTTCCGATTTTTTTATCGCTTCAGAGATTGCCTCTTCACGGTTTTCAATTACCTCATAGTTGTTCTTATCTATACCGGATTTTATTTCATTTATAATTTTAAACGGGTCTTCATAACGCGGATTATCGGAAGTAATGGTTACTCTGTCACTAAGGCTTGAAGCAATTCTACCCATTACCGGACGTTTTGATTTATCTCTGTCTCCTCCGCATCCAAAAATTGTGTAAACTGGATTTGCATTTTTAACGATATCTTTAATAACTAAAAGAACTTTCTCAAGGCTGTCGGCTGTGTGTGAGTAATCAATAATAACTTTTCTATTCCCGGAACTTAACACCTCGAATCTTCCAGGCACCTGGCTTGTATGCTTTACCCCGTCCAAAGCTTGTTCCTCCGTTATCCCCGTTAAAACTGACGAAGCAAATGCTGCACAACAGTTATAAGCATTAAAGCCGCCCACAAGTGAGGTTGAAACATCATACCGTTTACCGTTGTGCGAGATAATAAATTTAGTTCCGTTAAGATTAAATTGAATATCGGAAATAATAAAGTCTGCATTTGATGCCATTCCGTAAGAGACTAGTTTTGCTTTTGAACCTGAGATGACCTGAGGGCTGTTAGGATCATCGATATTGTAGACACCAAATGCAGACGAAGCGAGGGAGGCAAATAAAATTCTTTTAGCGCTTAAGTAATTTTCAAAGTTTTTATGAAAATCGAGATGGTCGGAAGTAATATTAGTAAATATTGCTCCGCTGAAATGTAAATCTTTTACCCGGTTGAAAAAGAGAGAGTGTGAAGAAACTTCCATAACGGCATAACCGCATCCGGCTTGAACCATTTCAGATAGAAGCTCGTTAGTATTGTTAGCTTCAGGTGTTGTAAGAGAAGATTTAATTTCTTTTTCTCCAATATAATTAGCTATTGTTCCTAATAAACCAGTTTTATAACCGGCTGTTTCAAAAATACTTTTTAAGATATATGTAGTAGTCGTTTTTCCGTTTGTTCCTGTTACGCCAATCAGTTTTAATTTCTCCGCAGGCTTGCCATAAAACGCAGCGGAAATTTCAGCTAATGCAACTCTGCTGCTTTTAACAAGTATCTTAGCTGTCTTAGCGTGATAAAATATTTGATCGGGTACTGCTTGATTGTCTTCCAATATAACTGCAATAGCTCCGTTATTTATTGCGTCGAGAATAAAATTATGTCCGTCGTACTTTAATCCTTTAATGGCAACGTACACACAATTTTTAATTACCTTTCTGGAATCGTGCACTATCGCCGAAACATCTTTTCTTTGAATCTCTCCAACTACCTGGATCGCTTTCACACTATTTAAAAGTTGTGTTAACTCCATCAATAAATCACCGCTCCTGTAACTGTAATATCCCGGCATTCTAATTTACATGTTGTACCTTTACTGATTTTTTCGCCCGGCGGAATACTTTGATAAGTTACTCTTCCTGAACCCTGAACAGAATGTTTTATCCCAAGCTTATTTAAAATTGCTATTGCATCTTTAATTGGAAGATGGGTGAGGTCAGGCATTATTCCCGGCAGAAGGCGAATTGGATTGCTGTGCGATTGATTTACAATATCAGACGAAGTTAATACTGCCTGGTAATTAGCAATGTTTTTTTCACCTTTGTTTAGTTGAGTATCGGCAATATCAACCAGCAATCCCGCCGGAGGCTGCTGAAAATATCTTAAATTGGTATTTACAATTCTTTCTGCAACATTCTTAAATATTGGTGCTGCAACTGAACCACCGTACTTAGCCATCTTAGGAGAATTAACATGAATATAGCAAACCAATTTGGGATTTTCGGAAGGAAAAAATCCGATGAAGGAAGCATTATATTCTGATTTAGAATACTTTTTGTTTACAAGCTTTTGCGATGTTCCCGTTTTCCCGCCGGTAGAAACGAGTTTAATTTTAGCATTTTTCCCCGTGCCTTTATCAACTGCATTAGTAAGCAGCTCCCTCATTTTAGCAGATGTTTGTTCGGAAATTACTCTGCGGATTTGTTTTGGTTGATTTTCTTTTACAACCTCACCGTTCTTTCGTACTTCTTTTTTGACCAATTGTGGTTTGTATAAAATGCCTCCGTTTATTAAAGCACAAAATGCAGTAGCTAATTGTATCGGGGAAACCGAAATTTCATAACCAAAAGAGATGAAAGCTTTTGTTATGCGGGTCCAATTGTTAGGTTTTTTTAAATAACCCTTAGTTTCACCGGGCAATTCTATTGAGGTATAATTACCAAATCCAAATCCTCTTAGGTATTTATAAAATAATTCGTCGTCAAGCCGTTGCGATAATTTCGTAATCCCGATGTTGCTTGAGTGCTGCAGAATTTCTTTCACGGAAAGATAATCGCTTGGATGAGTGTCGTTTATATATGTATTTCCAAATCTATAACGACCGTTTTCCACAAAAATTAATTCATCATCTTTACACAATTTTTGATCATATAGGGCGGCTAAGGTAAAAGATTTAAATGTAGAACCCGGTTCGTACGTATCGGTAACGGCTTTATTTCTCCTGCTATCGTCAGAAAATTCCCAATATCTATTCGGATCGTAATCGTTCATATTGGTAAGAGCAAGAATTTCACCATTATTTGGATCCATAATAATACCAATGGCGGAAGCCCCGCCAAAATGATTTAAACCGTTTAATAATTCTTCCTCTAAAATGGATTGATAGGTTTTATTTATCGTCAAATAGATATTGTTCCCGGATAGCGCCGGTCTGGTTTCCTGTTCGGATATGGTTATCATTCTATTACGGGCATCTCTTTCCACGAGTCTGATGCCGTCTCTTCCTTTTAATGACTGATCTAAGTAGTTATCAACTCCGCTCATTGCCGTAAACCCAGGCCCCATATAGCCCAATACGTGCGATGCTAAAGAATTATATTGATATACTCTTGTGGGATCTTCTTCATAATAAAATCCTTCGGCAGTAAAATTTTTAAGAAGGATTGCCTTTTCACTCGGAGCTTTCTTTTCAATGCAATGATTCCCCTTATCGTTTTGCATTCTGTCTAAATAATATTTTACACTCTTTCCGAAAACAGAAGCAAACTTCTCAGCAACTTTCTTTCTGGTCTCCATTTTAGCCATGCGCAGATCAAGATAAAATGAAATATCGTTTCGTGTAAAAACAAGGACTACATTATTTCTATCGAATATAAATCCACGTTCGGCTTTAATGCTCTCAGCTTTTGTCTGCTGCAGTTGAGCAAAATATTTCAGCTCTTCGCTTTTTAGTATTTGAATATCGAATAACTTTGCCACTAAAAGCGAGAAACCAATGAATACAAGAATAATGATGAATATGGTTCTTGAGCTAGTCATATTTTTCTTTCAAGAAAGCATTTATTCTATTTATTCTTTCTTTTTCTACACTAACAGTTCCTATGTATTCTTTATTTTTTATCATCCCGAGTTCATTCGCAGCTATTTCAACAATTCTTTCTTCTGCAGTTAAGTGCTGGTAAACAGCAATTAAATTGACTCTGGAGTTTTTTTTAACCCCTAATTTTTCTTCTGCCAACACTTTTTCCTTAGTAAGCATTTCACATTCTAATTTTATTCCCACATACAAAAGCGTTAGAACAGCAGCAAGAGTTAAAAGAAAAATTGTTAGAAGCAATTTTGATTTCGAACCTTTTTTCATACTCTCTCTGCCGCTCTTAATTTTGCACTGCGTGCTCTCCTATTCGCACCAACTTCAGCCGGAGATGCAGTGATTGGTTTTTTGGTTAGAATTATTAACCTTTGCTCTTTACCGCAGGTGCAAAAAGGGTATTCCTTGGGACAAATACATTTTAGCATCTCGTATTTAAAAAACTCCTTAACTATTCTGTCTTCTAACGAATGATAAGTAAGAACGACGATCCTGCTGCCTTTGGCAAGCAGGTTTACTGATTTTTCAAGAAAGGATTTTAACACTTCAAGTTCGTCATTTACATAAATTCTCAATGCTTGAAAAACCCGCGACAGGGTTTTGATTAAATATCTTTTGGGAGTAATTTCTGCTATAATGTTGCTAAGCTGCGTAGTAGTTGTAATTTTTTTTAATTCTCGTTTTTCACAAATCTTTTGCGCTATTCTCCTCGCGTTTTTTTCTTCTCCGAATTCAAAGAGTATTTTTGAAATATTCTCTTCGGAAAAAGAATTAATTATATCGGCGGCTTTCATTGACTTTGTCTTATCCATTCTTAAATCCAATTCGGCTTCTTCTCGATATGTAAACCCGGAAGAAACGTTATCTAATTGAAACGAGGAAACACCTAAATCAGCAAAGATTCCACTGAATAATTCAATTGATTCTATCTTTGCGATTAAATCTATCTGCAAAAAATTAAAATTATAAAGTGCTATGCGATCAATTCCAAAGAACTTTTTTTTGCAGTAATTAAATGCATTTAGGTCAACATCGGCAGCTATGAGGAATCCATCTTCTTTCAAGGACTCTAGAATTTTTTTACTGTGACCTCCGAACCCCATCGTAGCATCAAAATAGGTTCCCGATTTGTCCGTAATTAAATACTCAAGCGATTCACGGACCATCACGGGTTCATGATAACTTTTCATCCTTAAGCCATTACTATTGGAGCAATTTCTTCATAGCTTTGAGGAAATTTGTTTAGGCTGTCTTCAAAAACTTGAGGATTCCAAACTTCAATTTTTTTTAGTACTCCAAGTATCAAAACTTCTTTTTGGATTTTTGCATGATAAAGTAGATGTTGAGGAATAATTATTCGTGCCTGTGCATCCATCGTTTCGTCTGCAGCGTTCTGCATAATCATGCGGATAAACATTGCTTCATTGGTTATAAATGAATTAAGTTGTGCAAGTTTTTCTTCAAATTTTTGCCATTGATCTAAAGGATGCAGTTCAATACAAGGTGAAATTCCTTGAATCATCACAAAGGTATCGTTCGCTTCGGGAGACATGTGACGGCGTAATTTTGCCGGAATGCTGATTCTGTTTTTGGAATCTACCTGATATATGTATTTGCCTCTGAACAAAAATTTGTCCTTTCAATGGAAAAATTCACCACTCTTCCCCACTACTCCCCAAAAATAATGTAAATTTTAATCGAAAGTCAAGATTTATTTACTATTAAGGGCATGTTTTTTTTGATATTTTTTTAAGGTGATAAGCATCGAACAAAGCCATTATGGTGTATTATGGGTATTTAAGTATCTTTTTCAACTAAATTCTTTTTTGGTTATTTATTTTGTAAATCCCCGAAACTCAAATTTCAGCCGCATCTATTAACCAAGCGAATGAAAATTATATACATGAGTCTTCTCTAAAAAGGTATTTTCATCAAAGGAATGTTTCGGTTATTAAGAATATTCAAACATCAAATTTCCAAATAAGACCTTTTTAGATACGCCTCATACATAATTAAAGACAAATCATTATCATTCAAATCACATGATTAGATGAATTCTGCATGAAATCCATTGTTCCGGTTGACTCTACTGCATCTAATCTCTAATTTTCCAATAGCTTAAGAGGTTAAAATTTTTCCCCATCTAACCAAGTATAAAATCACAATGGATGTTACTATAGATACTGCAAAAGCTACACATCTTGAAGATGAAGTCATTCGATTGCGTGCAGCAGTTGAAGAATTATCGGCATTGAATGAAATTGCAATCGCTATTACTTCAACACAAACGGTTGAACAAATCGTTGATCTAATCGTTCGTAAATGTGTGAAGCATCTAAAAGTTGAGCAAGGAGCGGTAATGCTTCTTAATGAAAAAGATGAGAATAAACCGTTCCACACAATGATTCGGAAACAAGATTCGATATCGGGATTTCTTCCATACCGCATGGATGCACAGCTTACCGGATGGATGTTAAAAAACAAAACCCCTCTTTTAATAAACGATCTTGAAAACGATTCAAGATTTAAATTCATGCTCGATAAAAATTTTCCTTTCCGCTCGCTGCTAAGTGTTCCGATGATGGTTAAAGGAAAGATGATCGGTTTACTTACCGTGTTTAACAAACGAAGCGAAATCGGATTTAGTCAGGGAGATCAACGATTGCTTGGAATAATTGCCGCTCAATCGGCACAGGTTATTGAAAATGCGAGGCTTTACCAGGAAGAACAAGCGCTCTTACGTTTACAGGAAGAAATGCGATTGGCTTATGAAATCCAGGTTGATCTGCTTCCCAAATCGCAGCCGAAAATTCCCGGATATCAAATAGCAGGAACGAGCATTCCAGCAAAAGATGTGGGCGGAGATTATTACGACTTTATACAAACGCAAGATAACCGGTTAGCTTTTTGTCTTGGCGATATTTCAGGAAAGGGTATCCCTGCCGCACTATTAATGGCAAACCTGCAAGCGACCTTAAAGGGGCAAACACTAATCGGAAATTCATGTAAGGATTGCATCTCTTTTGCAAATGATATTCTTTACCACAATACTTCTTCTAACAAATATGCAACCTTATTCTATGGTATTCTCAACCCGCAAACAAATGAAATAAATTACTGTAATGCAGGACATAATAATCCTTTGATCTTTTTTGATGATGAAAAAATCAAGCAGCTTGATGTAGGCGGAATTGTAGTTGGTATTATGCCTGCTTACCCATATAATGAAGCCAATATTAACCTTTCGACGGGTAGTTTGTTAATATTGTTTTCCGACGGAATAACTGAAGCGATGAACTCGGCAGAAGAAGAATTCGGAGAGGAGCGTTTAGTTGATATCATTAAGAAAAATATCGAGGAACCCGCTGAAAAAATAATCGAAATTATACTTGGCGAAGTAAAAAATTTTTCGGGCAATACTCCGCAAATGGATGACGAGACGCTCATTATTATTAAGCGAGAAAAATAATTATTCCTCAGCCTATACTAATTTATTTTACAAAGATACTGTGGTATTTCACAGTAGGAGGTGATTATTATGTTCATGCGCCTTCTTCAATTAAACATAAATCCCGAACATGGCGATCGTTTTAAAGCTTTTTATATAGATAAGGTTTATCCTCAACTTCAGAAAATGAAAGGCTGTCTTTTTGCAGGTTTGATGAAAGGCAGTGCCGATGGAACTGAGATAATTTCCATAACCTTTTGGGAAACTCAAGAACAAGCCGACAGCTACGAGAAAAGCATTGTGTTTACAAATTTGCTTTCAGAAGCCAAACCATTTTTAGGTGATTCGAATGAATGGAAAGTTCAGCTTTCCGATAAAATGGAATTGGAATATGCGCCGGTTCACGAAGAACCTGTAGTAAAAAAATATTCTGCAGCCATTGATAAAGAAGATTATCAAAAAGCTAAAATTGCCGGGACACAAATGTACGTCCGTATTGTGTCGCTAAAAATTCAACAGGATAAATTAGAGGAATTTAAGAGTCTTTATTCCGATGTTGTAATGAAAGCTCTTAATCAAACACCCGGTTGTAAATTCGTTTTTCTAACAGAAAGTTTGACAGAAGTTAATGAATTTTTATCCGTAACAATTTGGGATAGCAAAGAGGATGCTAATCGCTATGAAGACAGCGGAAAGTTTGAAGAACTGATAAATATAGTAAAGCATACATTCTCGCAATTTTATCTCTGGAAAATGGCTCTCGAAAAGGAATACAGTGCTAAGATTAAAACCACAGACGATCTTAAAGTAGAAAATTACAATTTAGTTACAGGTAAAAGTTTTTTATAAAATATTCTTTTGTCAATATAACGACTAATCATTTCAATATCGTATTATGAAATAATAACGTACTAAGTAAAAAGTGGAACTCACCTAATTAAAAA
>CAZTDB010000083.1:0-8205 GCA_964612385.1 uncultured Ignavibacteriaceae bacterium | reverse complement strand
TTTGCTTTAACCCAAGTGCCTGTGGCTTTAACTGTTTTTTCTTTAGCCATCACATGTCTGAAATCATTTTCATACTGGATGTTGCTTTGAGTGAATAAATAGATCATAAGCCCTAAAAAAACTACAACGATTATTCCGCCAAAAATATATTTACTTTTCATGTTTAACTCCGTTTATTTCCTTTTCTACCATTTTAATTCGTTTATCGATGTTTAATAGATATAAAAATATCCCTGCCCAAACTATTAGAACAATTATCATTACAATGTAAATTGCATTATTTTCCAAGAAGCCGAAAAAGCCTTCCAAGTTATCCTCGCGTTAAAAGTTTATTAATTTTTTCTTTATAAATTATTGATTTATAACCAATATTCCATATCCAAAAATAAAGGATAGTAAATGCTGCAAGTGAAAGGAAAAATATCAACAGCATATTTGAGTTCATTTTGAAATTAATCACAGGTCCTGCAGTAGTATCGTCAGCTGAACCCGGGTGCAAACCGGTCATTATTCGCGGCATAATAAAAATAAAAAAAGGAACAGTAATAAACGCAATTATTGCATAAACGGCAGATAACGAAGCTTTTTTATCCTCCGATTCAATTGCCGACCGAAGGGCAAACCAGGCACCGTAAATTAGCAGCAATGCAAAAATGCTCGTTTGCCTTGGGTCCCAGCTCCAAAATGAACCCCATGCAAATTTAGCCCAAACTGCTCCTGTGATGGTAGCCAAAATGCAGAATACCATTCCAAGCTGAGCCGCTGCATAAGATTTTGCATCGTCGTCAAGATTTTTTTTGCGTAAAAATTTTACACCATAAAAAGCAGTCATGAAAAATGCAATTACCGTAAGCCATGCTGTAGGCACATGAAAAAAAATAATTTTAGCATTTTCTTCCAAACCGACGATGATCGGAAATTCGTACCAGGCAGAAGGCTTCTCAACAATGGGAAATGCTATTCCCGCTACCGATACGAAACTGAGCAATAAAAAGAGACCGATTTTCCACCACATATTTTTCTTCAAAATTTTTTACTTAAAATAGTTAATCTTTCCAGATAAAATCAAACAACATATAAGAAGCTGAGATCATGATTACATCGTAACAAACAATTATTGCTAATTCGAATATAGCGTGGTCAAACGCTGTGCCATCCATCGCAAATAGAGTTAATTGTACTGAGGTCAATATTAACGGCAATAAAATCGGAAATGATAGAACAGGATAAAGCGTTCCTTTTGATCCGGCTTTTGCAATTATCGCAGCTATCACCGTTGATGAAACGGCTAAACCGATATTACCAATAACGAACGTTACAAAAAAGAGCAGAAAATTCTTTATCACAAATTCATCAAACAGAGCGGCGTAGAGCAACGTGATAGCGCTGTTCATTGCAAACACTAAAATAAGATTAAAAATTAATTTCCCGGTAAAAACCGTTGCGGGAGATGCAATTAATTGAAGCACAAGCGTAGTACCTCTTTCTTCCTCCGAAACAAAAGCTCTTGCCAAACCCGACATTGCCGAGAAAAATATTACTACCCAGTACAAACCTCCGGTTAAGTTCTCTGTAATTCTTTCATTTCCGATTGAAAACAGTATAACACTGATCGCAACAATTACAAACATTGCAAGAGAATTAACTGCGTAACGTGTCCGTAATTCAGAGTTTATATCTTTCAGGAATATTGCGTAAGACTTCATTCTAATATTTTAAATTTAATTTACTGACTTTTATAATTTTCAAGAACTATTACATCCCCGCAAAGTGCAATATCGGATTTTTCATTCGATGCAATGACTACAATATTCTTTTCCCCTTCGTCGCGAATAATTTCATATACCAATGCTTTTCCTTCATCATCGAGATTAGATGTCGGCTCATCAAAAATTAGCAGGACAGGCTGATGCATTAAGGCGAAAATAAATTTGAGTCTTTGCTTCATTCCGGAAGAATAAGTTTTAACGTAATCGTCTTTTCTGTTAAGAAGTAAGAAGCGATCAAATAAAGATGCGATTCTTTCTTCATCGAAATGAATACCTCTTATCTTCGCAAAAAAGGATAAATTCTCCCATGCTGAAAACTCATCGTAAAGAACTAAATACGGCGATACAAAACCTATATAATTATGAAGACGCTCGGATTCAATTCTTTTATCTTCATTTGAATGAATAATACTTCCGCGTGTGGGAGAAATTAAACCGGCAATTATTTTAACGAGAGTAGATTTGCCCGAACCATTTGCACCGGCAATTCCGAAAATTCCGTTATCTTTAAATTCGAAATTCAGGTCGTTAAAAATTAATCGCCTGCCAAAAGTTTTTAACAATGCTTCGGCTTTAACAGAGTAGCTACTCATTAAATATTACTATCTTTCCTGTTGTGGTATTATCATCCGATTTAGTAATGTATAGGTAAATGCCCGAGGCGAGCTTGTTATTATTATTATCCCTTCCGTTCCATTTAACCATGGTTTGACCGTTCGGCTGCTTAAAGATATTTGTCGAAGCTGAATATACAAGTTCCAAGCTTGATGAATAAATATTTAAATCCGCAATTGGAAACAACCCCGGATTTGCCGGAATATAAATAAATGAATGCTTCCCATAGTTGAAAGGTGAAGGAAAAGCATAATCACCTTTAGGCATGCTGCTGAAACCTTCGTTTACCAAGTAATTATTTATAATCTCCGTCGTTATCCAAAATGCCGGGCTTTCGGTTGAAAATATTGAGTGGTAAGTATCCGTTAATTTAACGCTGCCTGCAGTATCGTAGTCAAAGAGTTTATAATCATATTGAAATGATTTAGATGAATTGCTTATTCCGTTCAGGTAATCCGAATTGGTAACGATGGCTACAATAGTGTCGGGCAAGGCTTCCGATTTATTTACTAATGCTATAAAATTATTTGCTACTGCCTTACTCTCCGATTTAATCAGCATAGACGGCGGTGTAAAATCAATCACCCGGTTCATCAGCGAACTAACCAAAGGGTATTGATCCGCTTCGGGGAAATATTTCCCCGGACGGGTACGATAATTCGTAAAATACGTCCATATTCCAAACTTGTTAAAAACTAAGTTAAAGGAAGAGTTTTGTTCTTCGATGCTTTTGTTAATGGCATCGAGTGCGCGCATTTGCGGCATCATTTCCCACTGTCTTCTTAATATATCGAAGCCGAAAATCTCCTTTAGGAAAATATTCCAGATAGCTAAATTATATCCATTATTTGCTGAGAATGTCCTGAAGGTATTTCTGAAATAATCATCCATATATGCGTAATAGTCGTTAACATGGTCGAACACAAATTCTTCCATTGCAGTAGATGATAACTCATAGAAATAGCGGTCCTGATCTCTCCAAATATAGCTGCCGGCTTGTATTGCATGATGGAATTCATGTGCAACGGTTACGCGTGCACCTTCAATTCCTTCACTGTAATAGCCTAAGTAATCATTATCAATTACCATAAAAGAAGAATACTTTCCGGGGGCAACTTCTTCTTCAAACTGGGTGTAGCCATAATCTCCGGAACCATGACTGCCTCTGTTGACAATATAAACATCATATTTATCATCGCCCCCTGCACCTTTATCAGAAGGAGGTGGAATGTAACCCAAATAATTAACTTCAAAATTGTATGAGGAATCAAGTGCGATTGCAAGTTCGTTAAGGTCGTATGCGGGGGCTTCTGTACCGCTCAAGTTGTAATGAACTCTAAAGTATCCGCTGGGTGTAACAAAGCTGGTTTCTCTTTCCGGTCTTTGTGATAGAGTTTTAATCAAAGCCTGCTGCGAAGGTGAAAATTGATCGATATTTATAACAACTTGATTAACTAAACCAAATGCACATTTCGTATCTACAGAATCGGGTGAAAGGGTTTGAAGAACCTTCGGATCTAAGGGATAATTCATCGTTCTTAAGTAAAGATAATATATCGAATCCAACTGCGTTTGTGTAAATGATTGTGCCGATGCCGACAAATAGAATGAAACTAAGAGGATAAACCTAAGAATAAACTTCATAACTATAATTCTCTTATTGTAATGCAATTTTCTTCTTTATTAGTATAAACGAGGTGATAATTTTTAAAGCTTAAATTTTTAATGAAGTAACCGCCGATCTCTTCTACTGAGAACATCTCAGAAAAAACAACTTCTTTTCCTTTTCGCACAAAATGAATTTGATTTATAGATTTTTCTTCGGGAAGATAAACAAAGAGCCTCTTAATTCCGTTTGGTTTTATTTCACCGAAGAAAAAATTATTCATTGAATCGATGTAAAATTTTTTATCGACTTTTATCCTGCTCTTTATGTTCCTCGCATTTTCATCCGAAGTAATAATAAGTCCTTGATCATTGCGGGAGATAAAATTTACGGCGGCTTCTTTTTCTGTGTTGAAGAGATCGCCTGTGTAATTTCTAATAGAAATAAAGCGATCTCCCGAAACCGGTACCGAGTATAAATTTTTTCTTACATCCCCTCTAATTGTTTTTACTATGTATTGAACCGAATCTCCGAAGCTTCTCCAATAATTAAGAGAAATATCGGGAGTAAAAAAAATGTTGACGCTCTTAACTTCAGAATCTAATTCCGGGTAATCGGTAAGTGAGTAACGGAAACTGTGATATTCGAAAATGCCCAGTCCCATTTTATTTTTAACATTATAGGCAACATAAATTTTTGTGTTATCAGAATTAGATTTTTTAATACGGATATCTCTAATGCCGCCCGGTGCATATAAAATATTTTTATCGATTCCATTTGTGGCGGAATTAAACGTTACGATCTCAATCGGCTTTTTATTTTCAGAAAAGCAGTAAAATATTTTTTCATTAGGATCGGCATTATCTACAATCATGCTTGTGTGATATTCAAGCAGCTTAATCGAGTAAAAAAGCGAGGGCAATCCCGCAGTATTTCTAATAACTAAATTTAGCGATTGGCTGAAATTATCGATAAAGCCTATATCGTTAATCCCGTTATTATCGATGTCAAAAAAAGAAATTGCCGAAGGTTCAGCAGCTAAAGCAAGATGAGTACCGTCTTTTATCGAGCTTAGATTCGTTACGGTGAATAATTTACCTTCCTTGCTTACTAACGCAATCCCTGTAATAAATTTACTGTAGAATGGAATTAGATTATTCATTCCTTCTTTTTTTAGATAAGTAATTTCAGGATAGTATTCTCTTTCACTTTTTGCGAAAAAAATTCCAAGTATTCCTTCTCCGATATTTATATATGCAATATCAATTTTACCGTCTCGGTTAAAATCGCCTATGATAAAATTATTAGGAACAAATTTAGCAGTGAGGCTTGCTGTGTTTCCGTAGGAAGTTGAATAATCGCCATACATAATTGTGATAGAATTTTCTGCAGCAAATATTAAATCTTCATACGAATCCAAATCCATATCGAATGAGCTGATGGAAGTGACGTAGTTGTTGAGCGGAATAGAACGGATTTTTTTAAAGTTGCCGTATCCGTTATTAAAATAAAAATCCAAAGTCGAACTTAAAATATTCAGAGCTGCAATATCTTTAATACCATCGTTGTTCAGGTCAACAAAAATTGCATCCTGGTAGCTTGTATTTTGGCTTAGCTTTGTTTCAATCAGTTTGTTTTGTTCAAATTGAATGATGCTAAGACCATTAAAGCTTACTCCTGAAATTAAAAACTCCTGCGATCCATTTCGATTTATATCGGCAGCCGCAATATTATCGGGATAGGAATCGAATTTAATTTCATTAACCAATTTAACTCTTTTGTTTGGGGCGATGGAGTAAATACCGGCTTTCATATTTCTGCGTGAAGTAAAAAAGTAACCGCTAACACGTCTGCTGCGGTCATAGGAAGTTACAATTTTCGATAGCTCTGCCGGAACGGTTATCTCGGATGCTTCTCCAAAACCGCCTTCAGGGCTGCCGTCAATTAATAAAATTTTTTTACTTGCCGGATTAAAAAGAAGAAGATCGGTGTATGAATCGTTATTGAAATTGAGTGCAAACAAATTAGTAAAACCGTTCTTTACCGGATAGCTGCTGTATCTGCAAAATCCGTTTATAGGCACCTGGGAAAATCCTTCGTGCGTTAATAGAAAAGCAAATAAAAAAGCATTAAAGTGTTTTAATCCTATTCTTGAGTCTATTTTCCCTCCGAAGTAATGCTTCTTCATATCGTCTAATTTCATCTTCTGTTTCCGGTATTGCCTCAATAGCTTTAACAGGTTTACCGTTCTGATCAACAGCAACAAAGGTGAGATAAGCCGTATTTGTGTGAACTTTTTTTCCTTCCTTAAATGTTTCGGCATAAACTTTAACACCAATTTCCAACGATGTATTGAAAACTCTATTGACCGAAGCAACAAGTGTAACGGCATCTCCTAAGTTGATAGGATGATGAAAGTCTATTCTATCAACAGAAGCGGTTACACACACTCTTTGATTATGCTTGGAAGCGCAAATGGCAGCACAAATATCTATCCAATGCATTAAATGACCGCCTAAAAGCTTTCCTAATTGATTGGTATGATTAGGCAGCACCAGCTCGGTCATTGTTATAACTGATTCACTTACTTTCTTTGCTGCAGCCATTATTTAGATGCAGAGATTTTATTTTCGAGCGAAGCTTTTATAGCAGTAATTTCTTTAACATTGGAATCGTTAGGATATTTCTGTAAAAACTTCGATACTTCACTCAATGCACGGGAATTATCATTCCGTTCGATTAAGAGTTTTATCTTCCTGTAAAGCGCCATCGGTGCAAATTGTGTATCATGATAGGTTTCTTCAACATTGGTAAAGTACATGATTGCTGCATTGTAATATTCCAATTTCTCATATATAACCGCATTATTGTACTCTTTTAGTGCAAGCTTTTCGTTTAATTCTTTTATTTTCATTTCAGCTTCGGGCACTTTTTCATGAGCCGGAAATACATCAACGAAAGCCTGGTATTCTTTAATAGCCGACTTTGTGTATTTTTGCTCCAAGGCATAATGCGGTGAGAGTAAATAATAGCATTCGGCAAGCATGAATTGAGCTTCGGGTATAAATTCGCTGGCAGGCATATTTCTAATCAATTTGCTGAACTCATAAGCGGCAATAATATATTCGCCTTTTTCAAATTTTGATTTTGCTAAATAAAACTGTGCATCGTCAACTACTGCACTGCCAGGATGCTGCAATACTATTGCCTGAAAAACATTATAAGCTTCTTCGTAAGATTCATCTTCCATCAAAGAAATTCCGTGCTTTAATTTCTCGTCCGCCGAAAGATTTACAATCTCTACGGAAGCTGAACAGCCGGCAAAAATTATTGCAAGGCTATACAACAAAAAAAGTTTTTTCATTCAGCATTCAGTGTTTTTGTTCAAAAATTAATGCACAATTATAAATAAATTCCTTGCGTCATCAAAGGTATTTATTGCTACTTACTTCGCACTGTGAAGAATAAAATTATCGCAATTGCCGCAGTACCGATCGCAATTATTGGTTCGATTAATCCCGGGAAAAACGGCTCGGCAGGCAATTCCCCTCTTGTAAATGGATACGAGTAGTTCTCTATTTTTTGTATTTCAGAAACATCCACCGAGTCAATTTGGCTGAATGAAAATCGTTTCATTCCGTGGTGACCCGGATGAATAAGATAATTTCCTTGAACAATTATTTTTCTTTCTACAAAATAATCACCGAATAGTCCTCTTCTTTCCATTTTATAGTATTCAACATTTGCAGTTTCAATTACGTAACTAAGCTCAGGTGCACTATCAGTGTTACGGTTTATTATTATTCCTTCGGGGGATAAACCCGAAACTATGTAATTGTGAAAGATTGAATACTCTTTTCCCAAATTAATTTTAAGATTTGATATTTCCGACTTTTCCGCCAGCATATTTTTTATTTCGTAAATTGATGAATCGAGGAGTGAGTAAAAAACCTCAAGGTTGCTTTTAGTTTGAGCTTGAAGAGATACAGTTAATAAAAGCAGGCTTAAAAGTTTTGGAAGAAGATATTTAAAATTCATCCTTCAGCAAGTTGTTTTGTTTTTACAATAATAATTTAGGAAGTATTTGTAAAGAATAAAATCTTAATAAAAATTTATCAGAAAAGATTTATCTGAGAAAAAGTTATTCATGAGTCTTCTCAAAAAAGGTATTTTTATCGAAGAAATGTTTCGATTATTAAGAATATTCAAATACAA
>CAZTDB010000082.1:0-8273 GCA_964612385.1 uncultured Ignavibacteriaceae bacterium | reverse complement strand
TACCCGGAATTTTCCCGCCGGTAAAAATTGGACAGTATTTTTTAGTCGATGGCAGCACATCCGAAAGTATACCGGCTGGAAAAGTACGAGAACTTGGCGCCGATAAAGTGCTTGCCGTTGATGTAACACATAAATTAGAGAGTGCCAATCAGCCGGAAAATGTAATTGAAATCCTGTACCGTACTGAAGATATCTCTTCATATCATCTCTCGATATTAAGATTAAAAGAAGCTGATATGGTAATTAATCCGTTAGTAAAAGAATTTAAATGGACCGACTTTGATCAAGCCGAAAAGCTTATCTTAGCTGGTGAAGGTGCAGCTAAAGAAAATTTAGCTGAAATAAAAAGATTAAATAAGCGAAGTTATTTTATGTTAAAGCTGAGTCAATATTTGAAGAGATTGAAAGGAAACCAGTAGATCAAAGCAGTATTGATTAATTTGAATCAAGAGATTTTATGCAATTATCTTTAAACCATACCACTAAAATCGTTGCTCATCGAGGAGCTTCCTATAAAGCGCCGGAAAATACTATCGCATCGTTTAAGTTAGCTTTTGAAGAGCATACAGATTTTATCGAGGGAGATTTCTGGATGACAAAGGATAACGAAATTATTTGTATTCACGACCCTCACACAAAAAGGGTAACGAATAAAAAAATTAAATTGAATGTTATTTCATCAACACTTCACGACTTAAAACAATTAGATGTCGGTTCCTGGAAAGGAAGTGAATACGGAGGCAGCTCAATCCCCACAATTCAAGAGGTCCTTCAAATCATTCCTCAAGACAAAGGAATTTTTATTGATGTGAAGGATGAACGGGAAATTTTTATGCAGAAGTTATCGGAAATTGTAAAGCAGTCTTCAGTACCTTCTGAATCATTTCGCATAATTGCTTTCAATCCGGATACTATTCGATTATCAAAAAAATACCTACCCGAAATCAAAACGTACTGGCTTTTTGGATGGTATTTCTCCAAAACAAAATATGCAGTTTCTTTAGCTCAAAGAAAGCTGATTAAAACCCTTGAAGCGTTAGAATGCGATGGAGTTGATTTGTACGCTGCACCGTATATAGATAAAAAGCTGGTAGAATATTTACGTAAAAATAATTTAGATTTTTGTGCTTATAACGTCGAAAATCAGCAAGCTGCTTTAAAATTAATTACATTAGGAGCAGATGCCTTAACAACTGATTCGCCTTGGATGATACGGCAGGTGATGGAAGGATTTTGGGTAGGAAATAAAGCAATGGATGCAAGTATATGATTAAAGAATGAATTTTCATCAAATAATTTTTACATGTATTGAGATTCTATCAACGGATTTGTTTAGGGATATTCATCTGTAAGCATTAAACTCTCAACAGTGATAGATAATATTTGAGAATAATAAGTCTGTAACGGTTAATAACTATAAAGAGATGAAATTAAGTTTTAAAATTAGTTTACTTTATTTTTTAGTAATCTTATTAACAATTTTAGGTTGTGATCAAGAAGTAAGTACTACTCCTCCGATAATAATTCCAGAAGCCAGAGCAACAGTTTATATTGATTCGAAGCCTAGAGGTGCAACGATTTTCATTAATGACGATATAACGGGTTACATAACTCCCGATACTGTCAAATGGTTGGATGAGGGAATATATAAATTGACCTTAAAACTAAAATATTATAAAGATACTAATGCAACAATTGTGACTTCCCTCGATTCGATTTACAAATATTTCTTTGATTACACAACCAATCCGACTATGCGCGGGAAAATTTTTTGTGATTCCAAACCAGAAGAAGCCACCGTATACATTGATGACTCATTAACAAATATCTTAACACCCGATGAATTGACCGAAGTATTACCTGGTATCCATAAAATAAGATATAAAAAGCCGGGTTATTGGGATGCTGAAAAATTTGTTGAAGTCTATACAAAGCAAATAAGTTACCTATTCACAGAATTAGAAGACTCAACAATTTGGGTATCATATACAAAGGATAATTCTAATATACCATCAATTGTGTTTTTTAACGGCGCAGTAGATAACGATAATGTTAAATGGTTTGGTACTCCCGGTGAAGGACTAATAAGATATGATGATAAGAATTGGATAAAATATGACGATACTAATTCCCCTCTTTCATCAAACATTATCACTAGTATAGTTGTTGATGAAAAAAATAATAAATGGATTGGAACAATTGAAGGATTAATTAAATTTGACGGAGTTAACTGGGATGTATTTAATACTTTAAATTCAGGAATAAGAGATAATTTTATTAATTGTATTGCAATTGATAAAAAGAATACTATTTGGATAGGGACAATGTATAATGGCATTGTTTCTTTCGATGGTGCTTCATGGCGGAACTATAATGTCAATAATTCACCAATTCCATCGAATCAAATAAATTCAATAGCCGTAGATCAAGAAAATGTAAAATGGTTTGGAACAACCGAGGGTTTAGTAAAATTTAATGCTCCCTCACGCATTCAAATCTTTCGTTATGATCGCCTCAATTTACGCGGAATCCCTTTCAATACAATTAAACGTACCACAATTGATAGTAATAATAGAATTTGGATAGCTAATAATAATCAAGTTGCATACTATTACGGAAGCGGCTGGTATAAATTCGATTCAAGAGTTGATAGCATATCATGTATTATTTCAGATAGATTAGGTAACATTTTTATCTCTTCTCATCTTTCAGGTTTGTATAAGGTTATAGGGGCAAATTTGGTAAGATTTTTAAACACAAAATTACGTTCAAATAATGTAACTTGGATTGTAGAAGATAAAAATGGCTTTTTATGGTTGACAACTTTAGGGGGCGGAATCACAAAATATAAAGGGGGGTGAAATGAAAAATTCTGTCAGCATTCTTACCATTTCGTTTTCATTGCTCTTGTGTTCTTGTGAAGAATCATTTTCACCTAAAACCGATTTCCAACAAAGATATGCATTAAATTGCATTATAAGAGGCGATACTACTTTTCAAACTGCTACAATATTAAAGTCATATAATATTGACGGATATAACTCTTATTCAGATACTTCGAATCCATTTGTTTCAGCAAAAGAAATAAAAATTTGGAAGAATAATGAAAGAGTATTTTTCTTTAAGGACACTACACTCCATAACCTTCCTGTATCGAGGGATAATTTTGATGGGAGGATTTATTATTTAAGTGATTTTGAACCCGGTGAAAAAGATTCTTTAAAAATTAGAGCTGTTCTTGAGAACGATCTAATTCTGTGGGCATGGACACGTATGCCTGAGAGGATAGAATGGAATAATGCAAAGATAGACAATATAATTCCGGTAAGCGGCTCAGAAATTTTTAATCTTTCCTGGATGGGAAATAATTACCATTCTTGGTATATACCAAGATTAACAATTTACTATGATTTAAAAGGGAACCAATCGCCACTAAAAGAAGGAATTCCGGTTCCGATTACATTTGAGGAAATAGATGGAATCAAAATTCCCATTTATTCAAAGCCAATTAGATCGACTAATCTTGTCTATAAGCTTGAAAATTTAAATTACGCAATGCACAATATATCAAAAGATGAGAAAGACAAGAGTAAATTTATTGTCTATGCAGCAGTATTTGAATTGCTGGTACTAGACAATAATCTTTCGATTTACTACTCTAATTCAAAGGGATACTTGGATGATTATAGTATTAGGGTTGACCAGCAGGATTTTTCGAATGTGCAAGGAGGATTTGGTATTTTCGGTTCATATCTTAAGCAAATCAAAAAAATTAGTTTAAGGAGAGATTACATTGAAACGTTTGGTTATACACCAGGAAATTGACGAAATTGGTTGCCGTTGATTGAATTTTCAATTTCAAATTTTAATAGTTTTATTTTTAAGATTTATTACATAATCTGTATTCTTTCATAATTTATTACTAATACAGTTACTCACCAAAAATCTCCTCAAAATTCCGGCTCATATCGTGTCTATTAAGTTCATTAAACTGCTTTAGGACTAAAGCTAAATAATTTCGGTCTAAATTTTTATTGTGAATCTTTGATATTTCTTCCAAATCTAAAATATCTTTCTTCCTGCCGGCAAAAAGCTTATAAATAATCAAGTCTTCAATAGAACAAATCGGAAGTATTAAATTTCCAAATTTTCTTCTTTCACTTCGAGCGATAACTTGTTTGTCGAATTCAGTAAGTCCGGCAGCAAAGTCTATTCTGATTTTTGTTACGGGATGAAATACTGGCAGAACAAAATTTGATTGAAAAAATCTTATTGGATCAGTAAAAATTGGATTAAAAAGAATAATAATTTTCTCTCCCGTCTTTTCTATGTCTTCTAAATTTAAAAGCAGGTTTATATCAATATCATTGGTCGTTCTCTGAATTTTGTATGATATTAATGCAATTCCACCAATAATCGAGTACTGAATTTTTTCCTTTGAACAAAATTCGTCAATATCGGTTAAAGTTTTCTCGAATGGATTCATCTTGATAGGAGTCGAAACATTTTCTTCCGGATTTCAGCTTTTTCCAATACTTCTTCTTTAATTAATTCTAAATTGATTTCGCTCGCGGATATTATTTCGTGAATGAATGACATAAATTCTAAAAATCTTTCATCGGTCGCAGGTTGTTTCAGTTTTGAAATTTTATTTAATCCTTCCGTTCTGGCTTTATATATTTCTTCGTCTGTCATTTTTTATGCATCTCTTAATTTTTTATATCCGCCAATGGAAAAGCCGTTCTACGCATAGAGTGAACTTTATTTGGAACGGGAAGGACGATTTCTTTTTTTACGCGTTCTTCAAAATAATCTCTAAAGCGCTCTACCATATATTTTACGGGCCAGGCGGCAGCCTCGCCAAGTGCGCAGATCGTATTGCCTTCAATATTGTTTGCTATAGAGATAAGTAAATCCAAATCCTTTGACGAACCTTTACCGTGTATAATTCTTTTTAAAATTCTTTCCATCCAGCCTGTACCTTCTCTGCATGGAGTGCATTGCCCGCAGCTTTCGTGATGATAAAACTTAGCAATTCTTGCCAAAACTTTAAGGAGGTCGGTATCCTCATCCATCACCATTACTCCGCCTGTACCGATTGCCGAGCCAACTGCTTTTAGTGATTCGGCATCCATCTTTACGCCTTCTAATTGGTCTCCTCTCAGCGGAGGCATCGAAGAGCCGCCGGGAATAACACAGAGAATTTTTTTATTGCCCGGAACTCCGTCTGCATACTTATAAATGATATCGGTTAATAGTGTGCCTGTGGGTAATTCGTAAACACCGGGTTTGTTTACATGCCCGCTGACTCCAAATAAGATAGTGCCGGGATGTTTTGGTTCGCCGATGTTTGCAAACCACTGCCAGCCTTTATTTATAATCGGCGGAACATTAGTAATTGTTTCAACATTGTTTATGGTAGTAGGATTGCCCCATAAACCATTCTGTGCAGGAAACGGAGGTTTAACTCTTGGATAACCGCGCTTACCTTCTATCGAATTCATAAGTGCGGATTCCTCGCCGCAAATATAAGCCCCGGCTCCTTTATGAATATACATATCGCAGTAGAAATCAGTGCCGAATTTCTCTTTCATCTTCTCGCCTAAATAACCATGAGCATAAGCATCGTCGATTGCCTTCTGAAGCAGCTTAATCCATTTATGATATTCGCCGCGGATATATACATACGCAACTTTAGCACCGATTGCATAGCACGCAATTATTGAACCTTCGATCATTTGATGCGGATTAAATTCAAATATCTGTCTATCTTTAAAAGAACCCGGCTCACTCTCGTCGCCGTTAACGCAAAGATATTTTGGCTTATCGGTAGTTTTCGGCATAAAGCTCCACTTCAATCCTGCAGAGAATGCCGCACCTCCCCTTCCACGTAAGCCGGATTTTTTTACCTGATCAATTATATCATCCGGACTTTGTGCGAAAGCTTTTTTAGCTGCGGTGTAACCGCTATGCTTGATGTATACATCAATTAAATGTAAATCTTTTATATCGGGAAGAACTATTTTTTCCATATTCTATTTAGATAATATTTCTTGTGTGTAAATTTTTATTCTTCGAACGCAAGGATGAAATTGAATACTTGGGTGGAGGGATTTTCAAACCTTCTTCTTTTGCTGTTTGCAGCCAAATTCTTTTTGCAATAAGAACCTCTTTTAAGGCTTCTTCCGGAGTATTTCCAAAAGCGGAACAATATTTTAAATCTGGAATGTCGGCAATATAACCCTCATCCTCAGCACTGTAAAAAATATTAATATGGTAATCTTGCTCCTTGAATTTCATGGTATCGAGAGTTATGCGTTTATTAGTTTTATTACTTGTTTTTAGTAAGTGTTTTATAAATTGCTCGCCACTGATAACCACACAGCCAGCCTCTTTTGCATAATTAACAAGATTTGAATCGGATGTAATAACAAAGATATTATCTGTATTAGGAAATTTTTGAATCTGCTTTTTTATTATTTCGTTGATTGATTGTTTTTTTGTGAATTTAATTTTAACCGCCAATTTTCTTATCGGTTCAGAAGAATAGCCGTCAAAATATAAATTCACATCCTCTTCTTGTGAAAAAGAGTGCTCAAGTAAAACAGCAATTTTTAAATGTCTATCTTTTTCTTGTAATCTTTTAACATGAGGCATTTTATCTGCAAGACTACTACCATCAATTAAATACTTTTCCTTGATAATTTTTTGCATAACACTACTTTACTATTTTCAACTGGTATTTATTCATAATATTAATAAATTGTTTTACCTGGTAAAATTTCACTTTGCCATGTCTGTTCTGAATATTTATAAGATAAGGCACTTTTACATGTTTATAAATATGATGACTTCCTTCTATTCTTTTCAATTCAAAACCAAAATCACTTAATAATTTATCTAGTTCGTCAAAGCGTACATCATGTGGATTTCTTAAAACTTTTTCAAGAAGCTTTTCGGTTTTCAACTAGAAAGTTTAATCTAATGAATTTATAACTTGATCTATTTTCTCATTTGTTATGTTTTCATAATACTCTTCGTTAATTGCAATCATAGGAGCAGTTCCGCACGAACCCATACATTCAACTTCTTCTAAAGAAAATAAACCGTCTTCGGTAACTTGAAGATTATCAATACCTAATTTTTCTTTTACGCGATCAAAAATTTCATAGCCGCCCCTCAGCATGCACGATACGTTGGTACAAATTTGAATATGATACTTGCCCATCGATTTTTTGTGATACATTGTATAGAACGAAACGACACCCAGTACTTCTTCCGGTGTAATTTCAAGAACAGAAGCAACCTCCTTCATAACCTCACCGGAAATCCAGCCGTTTTGTTCTTGGGCAATCCATAAAGCAGGCATCAAAGCTGCTTTTTTATTGGGATATTTTTTTAATTCTTTATTAAGCTTTGCTAAGCTTTCGTTAGTGAATTTAAATTCCATTTTTATCAATCTTCAATAATATTTTAGATTTTTTTTAAGTAACTCTTATTGCTCAAGCAAGTGCAAAACCTCCGAGGTTTTAAAACTTAAGGACACTCTTAAAGTTATTTTTTCTCCAACATTTCAAAATATTTTCGTAAAAACATTCATTTTAACCTCGGAGGTTCACCTATCCACATAATATGAATAAGTAAGATAGAAAATTATTTATCTGCTTCACCCATTATCGGATCAATGCTGCCGACTATGGCAACAACATCCGAAACCATATACCCTTTTACCATCAATGGTAAAGCTTGTATATTCACGAATGAAGGCGATCGGATTTTACATTTCCAAGGTCTCCCTTCTCCATTGCTGACGAGATAAAAACCAAGCTCACCCTTAGAGCCTTCGATTGCATGATAGATTTCACCAACCGGCGGATTTATACCAAAATTAACTAGCATAAAATCGTGTATTAGTTCTTCCATTCTTGTGTAAATCTCTTGCTTTTTGGGAAGAACACGTTTGGGGTGATTCAATAATACTTCACCTTCAGGCATTTTATCCAAAACCTGCCGGACGATTTTTGTGCTTTCATGCATTTCATCTATACGAAGGAAATACCTGGCTAAGCAATCGCCTTCAGAATGCGTGGGAATTTTGAAATCCATTTCATTATAAAATAAATATGGCGTTGCACGTCGCAGATCAAGGTCAACTCCGGAAGCGCGCAAGTTGGGTCCAGTTAATCCTATCTCAAGTGCATCTTCACCGGAAATTACACCAACACCATCCAACCGTTCGATAAAAATTCTATTTGTGTTCAATAGTCTTTCGG
>CAZTDB010000081.1:0-8295 GCA_964612385.1 uncultured Ignavibacteriaceae bacterium | reverse complement strand
GCTATTCAAGCCCCGCTGCATGTTAAGGGCAGCTTTGACGATTTAAAAATTAAGTTTCGAGCAGTCTGCACCGATCTTATCACCGGCGAACCTTATATCATCGGCAGCGGCTCACTGAGCCAGGCAATGCGCGCAAGTTCAAGCGTTTCATTTCTATTGTCTCCTATAAAATTGGACTCAATGATACTCGTAGATGGAGGACTTGTTGCCAACATTCCTGCCGGTGTAGCCGCAGAGCTTGGCGGAGATATTGTTATAGCCGTAAATACAACAAGCGATCTTCGATCGAGAGAGGAATTAGAGTTCCCGTGGCTCGTAGCAGATCAGGTTGTAAGCATTCCCATGAAACATCTTAATCAACAGCAATTAAATTGGGCAGACGTGGAAATAAAGCCTGATCTTGAAAATAAATCTGCCGGTGAGTTTAATGATATTGAAGAACTGATTCATCTTGGATATGTAGCTGCTGTAAAGCAAATAGAAACGATTAAATCAAAAATAGATTCCGTATTGTTCGATAAACTAACAACAAACAACTTCGAGATTAATAATTTTAGAGTCGAAAATATTCCAGAGGAGCTGGAAGATAATATTAAAGAAACACTCTTATCGGGAAGCACCATTTCAAGTTTTGAACTCATGGCTTCTATATACGGACTAATGGAATCAGGAAATTATAGCGATGTAAAAATTCAAATTAGTGAAGGGCAGAACGAGTTAGTTTTAAACTATCTCATCGAAGAAAATCCTCACATGAAGGACGTAGAAATCATCGGAATAACACTGATTAACCGGAGCAGTGTTGATTCTATATTTAATACTATGCTTAACGAACCCTATAATGTTAAAAAAGTTAGCAGCGCCCTAACTAATTTGCTGAAGCAGTATCGCGAAAAAGGATATTCGCTTGCCGAAGTAGATTCTGTATCATTTGATTCGTTGAGCGGAAGAATATCAATTTTAATTGACGAAGGGATAGTATCTGAAGTATTAATAGAAGGTCACTCAAAAACAAACACTACTGTGATAAGACGAGAGCTTCCGATTAGAGCCGGTGATTATTTCTTTTATAATAATATAGAACAGGGATTAATTAATTTAAGAAGCACAAACCTGTTCGATAACATATTTTTTTCGGTCTTGAAAGAAAACGGTAGAAACATCCTCAAAATAACAGTAAGCGAAAAAATTTCCAGCTTAATTCGGTTTGGTTTTAGGGTGGACAACGAAAAGAAAGTTCAGGGAAGCATTGATATTCGGGATGAAAATCTTTTCGGTAGCGGAACTGAGTTAGGTCTTTTGCTTTTCGGCGGCACGAGCAACAGAGCATACATCCTTGAGCATAAATCAAACAGAATTTTTGATACTTATCTTACTTACAAAATAAATCTGTTCTATCAGTTCGAAGACGTATTTCAATTCGTTGATGTTAAAACAACATCGGACAGAAGATTTTCACGTGCCGAATCAGGATACTATAGACAAATATTTTATGGCTTTTCAGTTTCCTTAGGAACGCAAGTAAAAAGATTCGGAAATTTGATCTTTGGCGGAAAATATCAATATGATGAAATAAAAAATAAAACAGGTGCTCCTGTTGAATCATACAGACTAAAGATAGTAAGCCTCAAAGCAAACACAACTATCGATACTCAAGACAAATACCCTTATCCGCGAAAAGGATTTTTTTTCAACGGCGAATATGAAACCGCACAAACAATTTTAGGCGGTGATATTGGCTATACGAATTTTAATTTCGAGTATAAAAATTATTTTACAATTTGGAACGACCACACCTTTTCTCCAAGAATAAAGATGGGATTTGCCGATAAAACACTCCCTCTCAGCCGCCAATATTCAATCGGAGGACAAAATTCTTTCTTTGGTATGAGGGAAAATGAATACAGAGGCAGACAATTATTCATTACATCGTTAGAATACCGGTATAGGCTGCCCGTAAATATTTTTTTTGAAACCTATCTTAAATTAAGATACGATCTAGGTTCGATTTGGGATGAGCAGGAAAAAATCCGCTTTAAGGATTTGAAACACGGCGCAGGGGCAACGATATCTTTCGATACTCCGATTGGTCCGGCTGATTTTTCAGTTGGAAGAAGCTACATATTTAAAGCGAATTTGCCCGGCAATCCGGTAAGCAGCGGAGATATTAACTTTTACTTTTCAATTGGATACTTTTATTAACACCCACCGAACAAGGTGAAACGTTACGTGTACATGTCTCCGCGAGTGATTGAGGATCGCATGATTGCATGGATGCATGATTGCATGAATATAATGAAAAGATTTTTTAGTAATTGTTCTATTATTTTATCACAACATCAAAAATAGAACGTTGTAAAAGTGATAGAAAAGTTATTTGCCATGGGGCATTGTAATTTCGATTCCGAAAAGTTAACCCCCATGTATGTCGCTCCTACGAAACTTGTATGTATTCTTGGTTTTTTACTCTGCTCATATTTCGCTCCAACGGAGCTTGAGAATGTACGTTTTTAATTTTCTCACTCCTATAAAAGTGAAATATCAGTAGAAATAATCATTCCCGATTTTCCCCGTACTTCATAGGAGTGACATATTATTTCATTAATACCCCATTACCATAAATGGTAACGCTAACCGAAGAAAGACTTATAAACCAGCCTAGGTTACACTTTTTTATTTTAAAGCAGGTAGCCCTCTCCTTCCCGGAAGGGGAGAAGAAGAGGAGTTTGCCAAAATACGAATGATTCCGAATATTTCGCTCCTCTGGAACTTGTATTAATCCTTGTTTTTCAGTTCTACTAATTTTCCGTTCCTATGGAGCTAAAGAAGATGTGTATCTAATTTCCCAATTCCTTAGGAGTGAAATAATTATAGAAACGAGAATTTACAAATTTACATAAACTCCGTCAGGAGTGACATATTATTCCGATAACAATCACGCATCACCATAAAAGGTGACGCTATGCAAAGGAATGGCTGATGAATCAGCCCGGGATAGAGAGGATGAATTTGATTTTTTTAGAGCCAGGCAGCTTAATAATTTTTTCTTTGAAATTTTTCTCCAAGCATCTGAAAAGCTCTTTCTTTCTCACGGTCTCCCCTTTGTTTATAAAGCGAGGAGAGGGCAAAACAGAGCTTGCTTTTTAATTCGACATGTTCGATGCCGCTTTCTACAAAGCCGACAATTTGTTCAAAGAGTGGAATGTTTAGCTCAGCGTTGTACATATTTGCAGCGCTAAGATATGGGAGATGAGAGGAATTATTTGCCGCCGCAGCTTTTTTATAATATTCGAACGACTTCTCCTTCAGTGTCCCATACATAGATATCGAATCTAATATCTCACCGACTGCAAAATAAATCTCATAACATAAGGAGGGAAATTCTTTGCAAATTTTTCCTACATACATCATTATTTCGTCGTGAGAAAGGGCTTTGTTCCATAATAATGTTTTATATAACGAGGCATCATCGATTCTAAATTTCAAAGCTTGCTCAAAAACATCGAACAGCTCATCAGGAGAGCTTGATGTTGTAAATATTTTTCTAAATTCGTTCTTTAGCTGCTCGTCCATAAAACAATTTATGAGAAGTTTATATAAGTCTGCTTGGGTTAAATTCCGGACTAATAATTAACTGCCATTGAGAAACTTTAAAACATTTGCCTTTGTAAAGAGAGGAAGTTCCCCGGCAAAGTCAACAGTTTTATTTTTATCCCACTCCCTTTTTGCACTGTTATTAAATGTGTGAAAGTCGATTACAGCAAAGCGAATACCCTGTAAGTTATATGCATCATCGAAAACCGCGAAACAAATAAATGTTGTTAACTCAAGTCGTTTACTCCATTCCTTGTAAGCCATGGCAGCACGCTCGTTAATTATCAATTTACACTTTCGTTTACCTTTCCATTCTAACAAAGCTTTTTTCCCTTTGTAAGAAATAACTAAATCGGGCTTATCTTTTCCGCTCTCCCAAACTTTTTCATATCTCTTATCTTTTCCGAATTCTTCAAATTCAAAACCCCACTGAATCAATAAATTTTTCCCAAGTATTTCAGCTAAGTCATGCAGCTTATAATTGTCACGAAATTCATCCCTGGATTTGTAAGGTTTAAAATTTAATTTCTCCATTTTCGGTTTGCGAAAAAATTATGATCGGAAGTAAGATTTAAACACTGCTGATTTATCTTATATTAAAAACATCGCTCATTATGTATGAGCTTTCATTTTGACTGTTCTCAATCTTAATCTGATAGTGAACAGAGCCAGGTATTGTCTTGGGAATATCCCAAATGAATGAACCGGAATTACGAGTATTTTTTGCAATTTCATATCTATTTAAATACTGCTTTTTAAGCAATATTATATTAACGTAATTTATTGTTTCAGGAAGCTCCCAATTTATTTTTTGCTGCGTTCCCAGCTCCCAGATTTCGCCTAATGACGGCGATGTAATGCGTGAAAATTCATCCGGCATAATATCGCCAAATTCGTCCGTAGTTATGTTGTCACGGCATCCTGTAACGGCGAATGCGGCAAAGAAAATTATAAGACAAAAAAATATTTTTCTTTCCATCTCATTATTACCTTTAACTAAAGCATATCTATAATGACTGTTTAGATATATGTTAAATTTTTGTACTAACTTAATACTTTTAGATCAAATAAAACAATACCATGAAAAGTCAAAACGAATTTTTTATAGCAAGTAATGCGGCGAATCATTCACGAGCCGAAAAATGTACCTTATATGAATTAAGAGAAAAGTATTATTTTAGCAGACAAAAATGATAATACTCGACAAAGAAACGGAGTTACTATGAATGCCGACAAAAAATTCAAAGCGCTCGTTGTTCGGGAAAAAGAAAATCAAATTATCCGTGCCATTGAAAATAAATCTATTGATGAACTGCCTGAGGGTGAAGTGCTGATCAGAGTAATGTATTCATCGTTAAATTATAAAGACGCACTTTCCGCTTCGGGGCACAAAGGAGTTACAAAAAAATATCCCCACACACCGGGCATTGATGCGGCAGGAATCGTAGAAGAATCGTCAACAGAATTATTTAGAAATGGCGATGAAGTTCTAATTACCGGATACGATCTCGGCATGAATACCCCGGGCGGATTTGCACAATACATTTACGTTCCTTCATCGTGGGTAGTAAAGCTGCCTAATAGCTTAAGCTTAAAAGAAAGCATGATTTTTGGAACAGCAGGTTTTACAGTCGGTCTTTCTCTACATAAATTAATTCAATTAGGAATAAAGCCTGAGGATGGTGATATATTAGTAACAGGAGCTACAGGCGGTGTAGGTTCACTTGCCGTAGCTATGCTTGCAAAATCAGGATACACTGTTACTGCTTCAACAGGTAAGCTGCATGAGGCGGATTATTTAAAAAGCATAGGCGCATCCAAAGTTGTTGATCGCAATGAAGTAATAGATAAAACCGGCAAACCGCTGCTGAGAGGAAGATGGGCAGGAGTTATTGATACAGTCGGAGGTGAAACACTCTCAACTGCGATTGCATCAGTAAAAATGGGCGGTGCTGTTGCTGCCTGCGGAAATGTTAGTTCGGTAGAACTGAATACAACTATTTTTCCGTTTATCTTAAGAGGCATATCGCTGCTCGGAATAAATTCAGCGGAAACACCGATGGATCTTCGAGTGAAAATTTGGGAGAGAATTGCTGCCGGGTGGAAACCTAATAATCTTGAATTAATTTACCACGAACACTCTTTAGAAGAAACAATAGAGATAATCGATGTAATGTTAAAAGGCGGAATTAAGGGAAGAGTTTTGATTGATGTAAACAGGTAATTTTTATCAGACATAACAGTTATCATCAGATTGTGGTTTTTAGATATAAAATACAAGTGTGTTATATTCGTTTTATCGGTACTCATAAAGAATATGACAAGATTAAGAATAGGGTTTCACGAAACTCAGGAAACCAGGTTGAAATTCTGCAAAATCATTTTTTGAATCCAATTTATTTTTTTAGATTCAATAAGTATTTATAAGAAAAGAAATAAGCTAATAAGGTTATGTTTCTTTATTTGGTGGTATTACTAAGGTCAGATATAGATAGATAAGGTTTTTAAATTAAGCTCCTTGCTAAGTAATAAGCTAAGAATAATAAATAATTTTTAGTCATCATGAGACAATTAAAAGAAAAACCTTATTTGCTCGATTAACCTTAGTAACTAATCTAATCCTAAAGACCTCCAACCTTATTAGCTTATTGATAAATGGAAATAGTTTTGTGAAGGGCACGATTAAGCACATAAAGGAGATTTGAACAATGAAGTTAAAACCTATTAAAACCGAAAAAGATTTTTAAGCCGCGCTTAAAAAATTGACGGGTTAATATATTTTCCAGAGAACTCCGATGAAGAAAATTATTTGGAAATACCGTCAATACTCGTATAAGATTACGAACACAGACATTATCCTGTTGATGATATTGATTCATCCAATCAAAAATTCACTATCGAATAATTGGTTCTTATTGTTTGCATAAACAGCATATTGAAATCCCTCTCGCAAAGAGAATGCCCCGTGTTCACCGTCTTTATTTATTGCTATGAATGCTGCATCCAAATGATCTGTAAGCTTTTGTTTCTTTGCAATTCTTTCGACCGCTGCTTTGCATGCTTCCTTCGGACTTTTTCCCTGCCTCATAAATTCGACAATCAGATGACATCCGGCAATTTTAATGATTGCTTCACCCAAGCCGGTAGCCGCCGCCCCACCTGCTTCATTATCTACAAATAAACCTGCGCCAATTATCGGAGAATCACCCACTCGACCGTGAATTTTATATTTTATTCCGCTGGTTGTGCATGCACCTGCCAGGCGCCCGGCTTTATCAATAGCAATCATTCCTATAGTATCGTGATTTCTTTCATTAATTTCCTGCGGGACATAATTAGTTTCTTTTAGCCACTCTTTCCACTGTTTCTCGCTCTCGGGAGTAAGGAGGTTTTCCTTTTGAAATCCCTTTTCCAGTGCAAACATTAATGCCCCTTCGCCAACCAGCATTACATGCGGAGTTAGTTCCATAACCTTTCTTGCAACGGAAACGGGGTGCTTAATATGTTCAAGGAAAGCAACTGACCCGGCATTTCCAAACTCATCCATTATGCAGGCATCAAGCGTTACATGCCCGTCTCTGTCCGGTACACCTCCATATCCCACGCTTGTAATTAAAGGATCGGCTTCTGTAACCATTACACCAGCTTCAACCGCATCAAGTGCACGACTGTTTTGCTCTAAAATTTTCCATGCGGCTTCGTTTGCAGCCAATCCATGCTTCCATGTTGATATTACTAACGGCTTTGTAATTGCATCGCTCTTTTTATCCTCAAACAATTCTTGTTTGTTCTTTATAGAGAAGCCCATCATAGCAGCGGCTGATGCTGCGATTGAGTTGAGTAGAAACCGTCTTCTTGAAGTCATAAATATACCCCGCGTTGTGTGTTGTTTAGTTTAACTCAAAAACCCGCCATCTTATCCGAAGAATCGAGACTGTGTAAAAACCAGGAGTTTATGAATAAATATTAAATTTATTAATTGTGACCTGTCATTTCCGAAGGATCGAGCCTGTGTAAAAAGTGTTTCTGTCATTTCGACCGAAGGGAGAAATCTATTATTTCGAAAAGATTTCTAAGTCGAAGACTCCTTCGAAATGACAAAAAAGAACTTTTTGGTCACCCTCATTAGGGTGAGTTCGAGAATACCTATATACATAAAAACAAATTATTATTCATTTAAAATTACTTTTTACACAGTCTCGATCGTTCCAAGAAACACGAAGCGAAATCTTAGTGACAACATAGTGTCTTCGTGTCTTGGTGGCATTGTATTTAAATTGTTATCGGAACGATCTCCAAAGGATCCTTCGGACTTCGGAAAAGAGGGCTATGACCTCGAATCAAAGCCACCTTTTTAGAAGTTGGATTATTTACTTTTTTAATCATTCACCTATTTCTACCAGGTTTAATATGAAAGCATACTCTAAGGCTGTTCTCTTAAATCTTTGAAACCGCCCGGATGCACCGCCATGCCCGCTTGTCATATCTGTATCAAGCAGCAGCAAATTATTATCGGTTTTCATTTCTCTTATCTTAGCAACCCACTTAGCAGGTTCCCAGTATTGAACCTGTGAATCATGTAAACCGGTAGTAACGAGCATTGCCGGATAATTTTTCCTCTCCACATTATCATACGGAGAATAAGAAAGCATATAATCATAATATTCTTTGTCATTCGGGTGACCCCACTCATCGTATTCG
>CAZTDB010000080.1:0-8328 GCA_964612385.1 uncultured Ignavibacteriaceae bacterium | reverse complement strand
TTAATGCAGCTTGCTTTCATTTCTTTCTATTTTTTGTCGGTTAGTAGTGAAAAAATTTACAAATAAAACCCTTTTAGATACGCCTCATGAATTGTGCTAATATGCAGAACTGAATGGCGCTTCAGGATTGCTGAGGAAATAAATTTGAGCGAATTGATGTAAGCTAGCTTCATGCAAGCTCAAACTGTAATTTCTTTAAATCGGACAAGGATATTCGCTTGCTCACAATTAAAATTTCAATTCCTTCCTTCACCTCTTCCGATTCAATTATATTTGAATCATCCAGTCGAATGTATAGTGCATCGACTTGCTGGTCATAGTACAATTTCATGATAATTTTACTCCACAAATTTGCAGGATAAGAGAGGGATATGATTAGTGACTTTATTACCGTTGTTTTTCTATAATAAATCTATTGAAAGATATATTAGTCTTCTCTAAAAAGGTATTTTAATTAAGGAAATGTTTCGATTATTAAGGATATTCAAATACAAAATTTTCAAATAAGACCTTTTTAGATACACCTAATAAATAATTTCGATTTTATTGCCGTTGAAAATAAATTATTTCATTAAAGCGAGCAATTTTTCAACCCGAGCATTTAAATTTTCCCATTTCTACTTGAAACAAAAATAATTCTTAACTAAGTTGAAATAGTTCTTAAAACACGAACATGTTTATTCGACTCGATATAATCATCATTTAGAAAAAAATGATGTCGAATTGATTCTTTGGAAAAGATGAAATATTGAAGAATTTGTAAATCCTCTATACAATGGATGCTGCGCACAAGGATTTGGCGTGTGAAATAAATTATTTTTCTACAATAATTTTTACTTCCACGAAGTAAATTCTCAAAAAACATCGTAGATGTTTAATTATTGTAGAAGAAAAGTTACCATGACAAGCTGAACATCCTTGTAGAGGATGAATTATACGGATTTTTTAAGCATACAACGAGGGGCATAAAAATGTCAGACGAAATCAACTCAAATAAATTTTCACGGCGAAAATTTGTTAAGGGAGTTAGTTCTACAATCGCCGGAAGTTATATCCTTTCACCGGCAATAACTAAAGCAGCTAAAAAAATCTCCAAAGAAGCAAAGGATTTTGGCGAGGGAAAAGTACCGCTTTCATTAAAAGTAAACGGGCGAAAGGTTCAGCTAATGATTGAGCCGCGCACTACCTTAGCCGAATTGCTGCGCAATAAATTAAAGCTTACCGGAACAAAAATCGTATGTAATCATGGTGAGTGCGGCGGTTGTACCATTTTACTCAATAAGAAAGCAGTTTATTCATGTCATATTCTTGCGCTCGATGCTGACGGAAAGGAAGTAACAACAATTGAAGGATTAGCTTCCAACGGCACGCTTCACTCAATTCAACAGAAATTTATTGATGAAGACGGAATGCAATGCGGATTTTGCACACCGGGGCAGGTGATGGCTGCGGCAGCACTGTTGTATAAATATCCTAAGCCCGGTAAGCAGCAAATAATGAAAGAGATGTCGGGTAATCTTTGCAGATGTGCAGCTTATCCAAATATAATTAAATCCGTATTGGCAGCGGCAGAAAAATAAAACGGATAAAAATATTTTAAGAAAAATTTCGAGGGAATTATGACCCGGAAAATTGTTAAATCTAAATATCACTTTGAACCTGATTTAATTGAAACTATCGGCGAGGTTTCTACCGATGAAATTAAGCCTTGGGGTTCAAATGATGAATTAAAAGTTATAGGAAAGCCGGCAAGCCGGATCGACGGTGCGGCAAAAGTTTCCGGCGAGGCGGTATATACTTCGGACGTGATTCTTCCCAACATGGCTTATGCGAAAATTTTACGCTCACCCCATCCGAATGCAAGAATAAAAAGTATAGATATTTCCAAAGCCGAAGAGCTTGACGGAGTTTTATACGTTCTTACACATAAAAATTCTCCTGAGATTAAATGGTACTATAACACAAGTTTCTTGTTCGATCCTAACGTAAGATATCAAGGAGATGAAGTAGTATGCGTAACGGCAGAAACAGAAAAAATTGCTGAAGATGCACTGCGGCTTATTGAAGTAGAATATGAAACACTTCCTTTTGTAACTGACGCTGTAAAGGCACTGAAAGATGATTCGCCAAAAGTACATGACTGGGGAAACCTGCCAAGAAATAATCCCGATAAATATTCAAGAGGCGATATTCAGAAAGGTTTGCAGGAAGCCGATGTTATAATCGAAGATACTTTTACAACTCAAGTTGTTGTTCACAATACAACCGAACCGCATTGCAGTGCAGCCAAATGGGAAGGCAGTAAGCTTACTGTTTGGGATTCAACTCAGGCGATATTTAATGTAAGAGACAGCATTGCTGCAAGCTTGCAAATGCCGGCAAGCAGGGTTAGAGTTATCAAAAAATATATGGGCGGCGGATTCGGCAGTAAGTTGGAAGCGGGAAAGTATTCTGTAATAGCCGCACTCATTTCAAGAAAAATTAAAAGACCCGTTAAGATAGTGCTTGATAGAAGAGAAGAAAATCTTGCAGCGGGCAATCGACCGAATTCAATTCAGACTTTAAAGGCAGGAGTGAAAAAGGACGGAACTCTAACCGCACTTTATCATCATTCTATCGGTTCAATTGGTGCGTATCCTGATGGTGCCGGTTGTTCATGGCCTCTCCGAACAATATATAAATGTGAAAATGTCGCAACGGAAGAATATAGCGTATTTACCAATACAGGAAAATCGCGCGCGTATAGAGCACCGGGTCATGTGCAGGGTACATTTGGGCTTGAATCGCTTATAGACATTGCGGCAGAAAAAATCGGAATGGATCCGCTTGAGTTTCGCTTAAAGAATTATGCTGATAAAGATCAGGTTTATAACCTGCCTTATACATCAAAAAAATTAAAAGAAGCGTATGAGAAAGGCGCCGAAGCAATCGGCTGGCATAGAAGAAATAAAATACCTGGTTCGGCAAACGGAATAATAAAGCGCGGAATAGGAATGGCAACACAAATTTGGTGGGGAGGCGGCGGTCCGCCTGCTTATGCTACACTTAAATTGAACCGCGACAGCAGCGTTACTGTTTTAGCAGGAACTCAAGATTTGGGAACGGGCACTTACACTTTTATTGCTCAGGTTGCTTCCGAAGTGCTTGAACTGCCGATTGAAAAAATAAATGTTACAATCGGCGACACGGAAACATGTCCATACTGCGGTGCAAGCGGAGGAAGCACTACAGCAGCTTCAGTGGCACCTGCAGTTAGAGATGCCGCCGAACAGATGAAAGCTAAATTACTGTCAGGGGCTGCTGCAATTCTTGAAACGCCGGAAGACAAATTAATTTATAACGAAGGAGTTATTTCCGTTAAAGATGATTCTTCAAAGAATATTTCAATAAATGATATAGTTACGAAGATGAGAGAGCGGGTATTAGTAACAACCGGCGCTCGATCTGCAAATCCTCAAGGCTATATGATTAATACTTTCGGTGCGCAGTTTGCCGAAGTTGAAGTAGACACATTGACCGGCAAAGTTAAAGTTATAAAAATTATTGCCGCACACGATATCGGCAGAGTTCTGAATCCCAAAACGCTTGAGAATCAGTTCCACGGCGGAATAATTCAAGGCTTGGGTTATGCACTTATGGAAGAAAGAAAAGTTGATGCAAACACCGGTAAAGTTCTTACAACAAATTTATATTCTTATTTGATTCCAACTATAATGGATACGCCCGAAATTGAAGTGATAATAGTAAGCGAAGGCGATTCATTAATAAGCAGTGTTGGAGTAAAAGGTGTTGGAGAACCGGCAATTATTCCATCTGCGGCAGCGATTGCAAACGCTGTTTATAATGCAATAGGTGTAAGAATAAAAACTCTTCCGATTACTCCAGATAAAGTATTAAACGCGTTAACTTCAATAGAAAAATGAATGTATTAACGAAAAAGTTTTAGGACTAAAAAATGAAAAACTTCGAATATCTTCAGCCTAAAAGTATTACCGAAGCCGTAAACTTTCTGCGGATGTCCAACGGTTCTGCTATCGCTTATGCAGGCGGGACCGATGCACTCGTACTAATGAAAGACAATCTTATTTCTCCGGAAAAAGTAGTAAACTTAAAATCAATTCCCGGTTTAAATTCCATCGATTATATTCCGGGAAAGGGCTTAGCAATCGGCGCTCTCGTAACTATTTCGGATTTAACGGAACATCCGGTAGTTAAGGCTAAATACAAAATTTTATCTGAAGCAGCCGAATCAATAGCCTCACCTCAATTGAGAAATATCGGAACAGTCGGCGGGAATCTTTGTCAGCGCCCGCGATGCGCATATTTCAGAGAAGATTTTAACTGCTTGAGAAAAGGAGGTAATTTATGTTATGCATTTGACGGTGACAATAAACTGCACTGCATTATCGGCGGCAGTCCCTGCTATATTGTTCATCCATCCGATTTAGCAGCAGCACTGCTTGCATTGGATGCCAAAATTTCGATTGCAATGAATGGAAATGTTAAAGAAATTCCAATTGCCGAATTTTTTATTCTGCCGGATGAAGATTATACATGCGAAAATATTTTCCAAGCAGGCGAGATCGTAACTTCCGTTTTTATTCCCGATCTGCCGGAAGGAACCAAAAGCGGTTATCTAAAATTTAGAGAGCGGGCTGTTTGGGATTTTGCTGTGGTGAGTGTGGGTGCAGTTATTCAAACTAACGGAAAAGAAATCATTTCAGGCAAAATTGCTTTCGGCGGTGTTGCACCAATTCCATGGACAGAAAATGCTGTGAACTCCAAGCTGATTAATCGTATGATAGACAGCAATTTACCGGAAGAAATCGCAGATTCAATTTTATTAGATGCCGACCCGCTTGAGATGAATGGTTATAAAATTCCACTTGCAAAAAATTTAACAAAAAGAATTCTAACAGAGTTGTTGAAATAGATGAAAGTAAACGGATTAATAATTTGCGCCGGAAGATCAACACGTTTAGGCGAATTAAAACCCCTGCTGATTTATAACGACCAGCCGTTTGTAATTAATATTATTTTTAAATTAAGCCGGGTTTGTAAAAAAATCGGAATTGTTCTTGGTCACGAAGCAGAAAAAATTCAATCCGTTATCGAAACATATTTTAAAATTCCGGCATTAAATGAAATAAAGTACAAACTAATCTTTATCACAAATAAGGATTTTGATAAAGGTATGTTTACTTCGCTTCAATGCGGAGTGAAGGAACTGAGCGACTCTGAATGGCTGCTATATCATTTTGTAGATCAGCCTGGATTGCCGGAGTCTTTTTATGAAGAGTTCGTTTGCTGCATTGATGAAGAGCATAACTGGATTCAGCCATCCCACAATAACCGCAACGGTCATCCGGTTTTATTTCACAATTCTTTTCTGAAAGAAATTATTGCCGCACCATCTGAAAAATCGCTAAGAGATTTGGCATCGTCGGCTAATGCTAAAATTAAGTATTGGGAATGCAGCTACCCGCAGATATTTCAGGACATCGATACAATAGAACAATATCAATCACTCATCAATCCGAAAGCTTAATATTTATGAGCATTCACGAAAAACTTTTTCAGTTAGAAAAAGGCAATCGCTCTTTTGTGCTGGCAACAGTCGTAAATATTTCCGGCTCAGTTCCCGGTAAGATCGGATTTAAAATGATCACCGAAGCAGATGGAACAACTGCCGGAACCGTTGGCGGCGGCGCTTTGGAAGTAAAAGTTAAAGAAGAATCTTTGAAAAGGCTGATTTCGAATGAAAGCGGAACAAACGAATATTTGCTTTCCGATAGAGAATTATATCCAACGGACAACACAGAAGTAATTTGCATGAGCTGTAACGGAAAAGTTTGGATTTATTACGAAGTTCACGGCAGCCTGCCTTCAGTTTATATCTTCGGAGGAGGGCATGTTGGAAATGCACTTCTTAAATACCTCGCTCCGCTTGGCTATCATAGAATATTAATTGATAATCGAATTGAGTTTGCTTCATTTGAAAAAAATCCAGATGCCTCCGAAATTATTCACGAGGATTATTTTAAATACGCAAGCGAATTCACTCCGCTGCCAAATCCTTACTTTGTGTTATTAACACAGGGACATAAATTCGACTACCTTGTTCTTAAAGCACTTTATGAAAGAAAAATAGATCACAAGTATATCGGCGTAATCTCTTCCAAATCTAAAGCAAGAGATATAATGACAAGACTTCAAGAGGAATTAGGAACAGGCATAGATACACCAAGATTATTCATGCCGGTTGGATTAAAATTAGGCGGAAATACTGCCGCTGAAATTGCTTTGTGTATAGCGGCTGAAATGCAGGCTGTAAGGTACGGCAAAGAGGAATATCTTTTAAAAGAAAACTACATATCTCATAATCATCAACTGATCAATAAATGAAGCAATCTAATTTCATAAGAACTTTAATTTTTATACTTATTTTCTCAGGGTTTTTATATCATAACATCAAAGCCGTTACTCATGATTTCCAGAGAGTATCCGGTTTTTTTATTGCCGATAGCATTAGAGAACTTGCATCAAGCGAAGTGTTAGAATCCATGCTTATGAATAAAGCCGGAAATTTAAAAGCATATAGAGTTGTAATAGATACAGTCTGGGTTGGCTTAGATGCCGACGAACCGGTTGAATTTCACAAAATTATTGTTGTAAAGAATGACACACTTCTAATAAAGGAACTCCATCCTTCTCAGACGGGCAACGAAAGCTACAATCCCGTTAAATGGTTAAACGAAGACGATTTATTATTTACCGATGTAGGAGCTTACGACGTTGCCGGATTTCTGCTTTACCGGGTAAAAGAAGATTCGTTATACAACATCGATTATTCAACCGGATATGAACTGTTGATTACTGAAGTGAATCCTGATAAGGAGATAAAGATTATATACGATGGTAATATTATAATTGATTTCACCATTGAATAAATACAATTTAATTTTCCCCGATGTTAAAAACTCTGAAGAAAATTAAAAGGATAACTGTCGCCATTATCGGCACATCGATTTTGATGATAGGCATTATGCTAATTTTCTTGCCGGGTCCGGCTTTCGTTATTATTCCGGTAGGACTTGCCATTCTTGCAACCGAATTTATGTGGGCAAGAAAAATATTGAACAAGGTTAAAGAGAAAATAAAAAGAAACAAAAAATAAACCGATCTTTTTTACACTGTTCAAACGAATAATAAGGAAATGTATAATTGCCCGTCTATTGTTCTTAAGAATTAATAGCCACTGATTAACACGAATTGACACTAATATCAATTTGAAAAAATTCGTGAAAGTTAGTGTCCATTCGTGGCTTTCTTTTCTCCTTAAAAACAGCGGTAATCTTTTTAATTGCCTATTAAAGATTTCAAGATTACTATTCGCTGTGCATTAAAAACTCTAAAATTAAATTTCCTGAATTAATCAAAAACTTCGAATTTCTTATTATCCGCCGTTAGTTATAAATTGTACTTCATGAATAATAAATTACCGTACGATGAATTTATTAATTATTGGATATTCGGTTGTCGATAAGATTGAATCGAAGGGTACGAGTGTTATCAAACCCGGCGGAATATTTTACACCGTTCTGGGTTTAACATCTTTAAAAAAAGATGAAGACAAACTAACATTAGTTACAGCTTCCGATAAAGCTAACCACAATCTTTTCTCTGACTTATTCCGGAATTGCAAAAGTATCCATTACAGCAATGTAGATAACTTGCCTTCAGTAATATTAAAGATTTATGAAGACAAAGAAAGAGAAGAAATTTATGAGAACATTGCCTCACCGCTTTTAATTCGAATAGAAAATTTTAATGAGTTTGACGGAATATTGATTAACATGATTACCGGATTCGATATTACCCTTGAAACATTCAATAGAATACGAAAAAACTATAAGGGAACGATTTACTTCGATGTGCATACTATGACAAGAGGATTAACCAAAAGTATGAAGCTAGAATTCAGGCAAATAGAAAACTTTAATGAGTGGGCTGAGTGCATAGATGTGCTTCAGGCAAATCAGCTTGAAGCACAAACACTTTTTGGCGATCTTAATGAATACGAAACAGCTCGTAAAGCTTTGAATCATGGCGTGAAAATTTTTATTATAACTAAAGCTGAAGAAGGTGCAAGAATTTTTTATAAAGAAAAAAATGAAATTGTTTCTATATTTAGACCTGCTCTTCATGTTAAAGTGCAGAACAAAGTGGGATTAGGTGACATATTTGGAGCGGCATTTTTTTATATTTATGTTAAAAGTAAAAACATAGTTGAAGCGCTCGATACTGCTGTTAAAGCGGCGGGTAAAG
>CAZTDB010000079.1:0-8350 GCA_964612385.1 uncultured Ignavibacteriaceae bacterium | reverse complement strand
TGGATATGAAAAACTTTAAGAAAGAATTAGAAAATGTTAAGTACGTTTATAACAAAGCATGGGCTCCTAATTGGGGATTTGTACCGATGACCGATACTGAGATTGATGCGATGGCAAAAGACTTAAAACCTCTTGTAGAGCCTTCTTTAGTCTTGTTTGGTGAAATTAAAAACAAACTTGTTGGTTTTGCGTTGGTAATGTTAGACTACAATTACATCTTCAAACAACTTAACGGTAAACTATTTCCGTTTAGATTCATTAAATTATTTACGCAGAAGAAGAAGATTAAATGGAGCCGCGTTCTTACGCTTGGAATTATTCCGGAATTTCAGAAGCGCGGTTTAGATGCGGTATTTTATTGGGATATTGTAAATCGTGCCCATAAATTAGGTATAGATTTAGGCGAAGCAAGTTGGGTTTTGGAAGATAATGAAATGATGAAGCGAGGCGCACAGGTGTTAAATGGAGAGATATATAAAAAGTATAGGATTTATGAAATACCGGTTTAAAATTTAGCCATGCAAATTTTTCAGAAGCTTAAACCGGTACGGATCTCTTCCAAAAATTTATCTGTCAGAAATTACCATCCAATTTTTAATTTTGTTCTGATAAAACTTCATATTTTGCAGCATGAGGAGGGTCGATTCGTTTTAATATTCTCACTAAATCTTTGTCCGGGTAATCTCTCAGCAGATCAATAATTTCACCGTGTTTAGCATCGAAGAATGTGTTTAACAAAGGACCGCTTACGTTTAGTTTCGTCCGTAAAGTTTCTACAGTTTTAATCAGCCCAACAATTTTTTCATGTCCTATAGTTTTATTTTTTGCAAAAATATCCACACCGTAGTGATAGTCATAAAACGCTTCTCTGAAGTTTCTAAATCTTTCATTTAATAAATCTTCTGCAATGCCTCTTCTGCTGTAAGTGCTGCTGCTGCGCTGCCAGCCGCTGGAAAATTTGCTTGAAGCACCTAAATTCACAATGTCCATTGCTTTTGTAAAATACGGTGATCCGCCAAATTCTTCCCACGATTCTAAGTCAAAACCGATTATCAAGTATGCGTAAAAATCAAGAAAGCCTGTGAGGGGGTCGAAGATTGATTGATTTTGATTGAGGGCTTGATTTTTTTCATAGATAAAAGACCAATTGTTATCGAGGATTGTTAACATCGGCGAAAACGACTCGGATTGATAAATTGCACGCCTGCTTCCTATAAAAACCTGTGCATTGTAATTTACTTCACTTGAAGCCGACATGAAGAAAATTTCGAGCGTGCATTCAATTTTATCGACATCCCACGAACTGTTTGTAAAACGAGTTTTATTCATGTAGTGTTCAACTACTCTTGCAAATTCTCTTAAATTGTCTTTATTCGACTGGGGGAGACTTTCAAAATTTACATTTACTTTGCAATTTAGTTCTTGAGCATAATTTAAAGTCGAAATAAGCAAAATGAGCACGGATATGATGATATTCATTTTTATCCTCAGATTAAACTTTTTAGTTGATTTAATATATGAATTTAGATATTATCCTACAACAAACTTTAGAGTACTGAAATTATGCGCCTTTTACTTGTTATATTTTTTATAGTTTCCTTTTGTCATCCCTTAACTGCTCAACTAAATCCGGGGGCAAGGCAAATTTCGATGGCAAACTCAGATGTAGCCTTATCGAACGACATCTTTGCGTTGTTTAATAATCCTGCCGGCTTGTCGCAAATGTATTGGAGGGAAGCAGGTGTTTACTATTCCCCTGCTCCTTATGGCTTTACCGAGTTGTCAAACGGTTTTGCAGCTTATCACGAGCCATTCGAATTCGGTTCAATCGCAGCAGGAGGAATGACATACGGTTTTGATTTATACAGAGAAAGTAAATTTGTACTGGGTTATTCTTATTCTTATATGAAAAGATTTTTTGTTGGAGCAGCAGTAAATTATCATACTATCTCAATCAAAAATTATGGAAGCGACGGCTCGTTCTATATTAACGTCGGCGGTTTGGCTTATCTAACTGAATCGATTAAATGGGGATTCTATGTTCAGAATGTTAATCGCGCATCATTCGGAAATTATTCCGATCAGATACCAATTATTTTTAACACCGGATTTAATTATGAGGTATTAGAATCGTTTAACTTTAATTTCGCGTTTGAGAAAGAAATAAATTTCAAAACATCATTGAGAGGAGGGATTGAATACTTTCCTATTGATTATCTTGCATTGCGAATAGGCTTTAGTAATGAACCGAATCTCTATTCGGCTGGTATCGGCATAATATATTCATTTTTAAATTTTGATTATGCTGTGTTCACTCATAACGATTTAGGTTTAACACATCAAGCCGGAATAATTTTTAGTTTTGGTGTTGAAGAATCCCGGTCAAAAAGAATAAAGAAATTTCTTAACGCCGAATAACAGTAAAAATATTTTTATATCCTATGATCAGCGATTACAGTAATATTTCTCCGTTAAAATTTTTTCCGTTGTTAGGTTTAATTACTTTGCACTTTATATTTATAGAACCGGTTTACTCTCAAACAGATTCAACATCGATAGAGATTGAAGCAATCTTAGATGACCTCCTGCAGGAACCTTCGGAGGAAGTCGATAATTCCGATTTGGTAGAAATTTTAGAAGAGCTGACTCGAAATCCTGTGAATATAAATACTGCAACCGTATATGAGCTTCAAAAATTACCATCAATAAGTGCAATCGAAGCGGACATAATCGTTAAACATCGCCAGAGATATGGATCTTTTTTTTCAACCAACGAATTATACGCGGTTCCTCAATTAACAAGGGAAACTGTCGATAAGATTATCCCATTTGTCATCGTGGGCAAGGAAGCAATCACTGAAAGCATTCAGCTTGAGCTAAGCGGCTTTGAAAGATTTACTGCCGATACTAAAATATATCTTCGTTCAAGAACTATTACCGATCTTCAAACAAGAGAGGGTTTTTTGAAGAACAGATATACCGGATCAAAACCAAAAATTTATAATCGTCTTAACGCTTCTTATCGAAATGATTATAATTTTGGAATTCTATTAGAAAAAGATGCCGGTGAAATTTCCTTAACTGACTTCTACTCTGCTTATCTTGTCATCAATAATATGAAACCGTTCAGCACAATTATATTAGGTGATTACTTAGCCGAGTTCGGACAAGGATTGACGCTGTGGAGTCCATACGGTTTTTCTAAAGGAAGTGATGCTATCCTTACTTCGAAAAAAAGAAACCGGATGCTTAAACCTTACTCAAGCACAGATGAGAATAATTTTTTTAGAGGTGCCGCTGTTTCATTAGATTATAAATCTTTCTCACTTACAACTTTCTATTCAAACAATACTTTCGATGCTAATATAGATTCTGTTAGCGGAGTAATTACTTCCCGACCTATTGATGGATTACATAGAACCGAATCGGAAATTAGAAGAGCAAATATTGCAAAGGAAGCAGTATTTGGCTTGCGTAGCGATTATACTCATTCGAATAATATTCAATTGGGATTCTTGTTCATAAATTCAACATTTAGTAACGAAATTCTTTCTACCAGCAAATACGGAATAAATGGAAGTCAATTTGGATATTATTCTTTCTCTTACGACTTATTGTGGAACAGCATTAACCTGTTTGGTGAAATTTCTTATGACGGCACTTCAGCAGCCTCAATTACCGCAATTCAATTCCTATTAACACGTGACTTTTATTTTACAACTTTGCTGAGGAATTACCCGCGAAATTTTAACAGTTTGCATGGTTATGGTTTTGGTGAACGTTCCGGTGCAGTGCAAAATGAATTTGGCATTTACAATGGCATAAGATGGCGGAGTCCTATCGGAGTAATTAATTTTTATTTCGACCAATGGAAATTTCCGTACGCCACGTTCAGAGAGCCGCTTCCCTCTACTGGAAATGAATTTTTATTTGATTTAAGATCGAAACCATTTTACCGTGTTGAAGCAAATCTTCGTTATAAATATGAGAAGAAAGAGATCGCAGAATCGTCTTCAGGAGAACGAATATTAGATACGCGTTATAAGCAAAGCCTGCGGGGTGAAATTATTTTTTCTCTTTCGAATTCACTTCGGTTAAGAAGCCGTGTAGAAATAAATTCATTCGAGCTGGAAAATGCAATGAGCAATGAACAAGGTCTGTTAATGTTTCAAGATGTACGATTTCTTCCTTCAACCAAATTAGACTTTTATTGGAGAATTATTTTTTTCAGAACTGACTCATTCAATTCGGCAGTTTACGAATATGAGAATGATTTGACGGGAGTGTTATCCAATATAGCTATGTATGGCGAAGGATTAAGATGGTATGTTATTGTTCGATACAAGCTAATAAATATTATGAACCTTTCGTTTAAGTATGCTGAAACATTCAAACCGCGCGAAACTTTTTTAAGTTCGGGAGATTCAAGAATAAACGGAAATCTTGATAACCGTATAAGCTTTCAAATTGATGTTCGATTCTAAATGAATATTTTCATTCAGAAATTCTTGTTGATCTTCCCACAATTAGTCTTATTCCCTGCCGCTTAGTAAAATAGTACCAAATCCATTCAGCCATTACTCTAAATCGATTACGAAAGCTAATGAGGAAAAATATATGAACAACCGACCAAGCTATCCATGCAATCATTCCCTTCAATTTTAATTTTCTGATCAATGCAACTGCTTTTGCCTTACCTATTGTAGCCATCGTTCCTTTGTCAAAATAATTAAAAGGTTTACGACTTCCTTCATTATCTTCTAATATAATTTTGGCTGCGTAAGCGCCTTGCTGCATAGCCACAGGAGCTATACCCGGTAACAAATTTCCGTTGGAATCCATAACAGCGGCGGCATCTCCTATAATGAAAATATGCGGAAAATCTTTAATGGTTAAATCCGGATTTACAATAGCCCTCCCTGCCGAATCGGTTTCTACATTTAGTGTTTTAATAATCGGCATAATTTGATTACCGGCAGCCCAAATAACATTTTTTGACTCAATAAATTCACCTCCTGCAACAACTCCTTCAGCGCTAACTTCGGAGACCATCGAATTTAATTTAACAACTACACCTAAACTTTCAAGGTCTTCTTTGGCACACTCGGATAAATCATCCGGATAAGAAGCCAAAATTTTTGGAAGCCCTTCAACCAGATAAATTTTTGTTTGGTTTTTATTTATTCGTTTATAGTCTTTTATCATAGTTTGTTTTGCAATTTCAGCAATTGCACCCGCAAGCTCTACACCCGTGGGTCCTCCACCTACAATTACAAATGTGAGATATTTTTTTATTAAGGATGGATCATTAATTTTTTCTGCTTCTTCAAGTGAAAGAAGAATTTTTTCCCGAATGTAAAGAGCATCATCAAGCGTTTTGAGTCCGGGTGCAAATTTTTCCCACTCCGGTTTGCCGAAATATGAGTGTCTGGATCCAGGAGCCACAATCAAATAATCGAACTTGATATTTATACCATTAACAGAAACCGTACTCCCCTCTTTATCAATTGAATTTGCCTCACCAAGTATTACATCAACTTTTTTATTTTTTCTGAATACTGCTCTTATCGGCATTGCAATATCACCGGGAGATAATGCAGCGGCGGCAACCTGGTATAACAACGGCTGAAACAAGTGATGATTAGTTTTATCTATAATTGTTATTTGGAAATTTGATTCCTTCAATTTTAACGCAGCAGTTAAGCCTCCGAAACCACCACCGATTATTACAACTTCTTTGTCCGGCATATTAACTTGTCTTGTTAGTTTACTCTAATACTATTCTTGTTGTTAATCTTTTTATCCTGGTTTTTTCTCACAATCTGTATCTGTCATAGCCAACTCATTAAGGCATGTAAAGTTCTGCACCGGGACCAACCGGAATCCCGAGTAATATCCATATCACCAACAAAATTGCCCATGCAATCGTAAAGAAAATGGTATAAGGAAGCATTGTGGCAATTACAGTTCCAATGCCGGCTTTCTTATCATACCTTTCAACAAATGCAACGATTAATGCAAAATAGGACATCATCGGAGAGACTATATTTGAAACACTGTCACCTATTCTGTAAGCAGCCTGCGTAAATTCAGGAGTATAGCCTAAAAGCATAAACATAGGAATGAATACAGGTGCCATTATTGCCCATTTAGCAGATGCACTTCCCATGAAAAGATTAATGAAACCGGCTACAAATATGAAACTTATCATCAAAGGTATGTCACCCAATCCTGAAGCCTTCAAAATTTCCGCACCTTCAACAGCAATAATTAATCCGAGATTCGTCCAGTTAAAATAAGCTACAAATTGAGCAGCGAAAAAAACCAGCACAATATAAACACCGAGTGTCTCGATAGCTTTACCCATCCCTTTAATAACGTCTGTATCGCTTTTTATTGTACCAGCCCCGATACCGTAGGCTATTCCTGCCACTGCTGCGCCTAAAAAAATAAATGCAACAATTCCCGACATGAAAGGAGAACGAAGCAGTCCGTCATTTACAGGATCTCTTAAAAAGCCTGAACCCGGGATTACTCCGTCAGACGAAATTCCCCAAATAAGAATAAGCGCAAATAGCAATGATGCCGCTGCTGCAAATTTCAATCCTCTCTTTTCTTCGCGAGTTAGCTGTTTGATTTCTTCCTTTTCGGCAGTTCCTTGATAATCTCCTAATCTTGGGGCTACGAATTTTTCCGTTACCCAAGTTCCAACGCCTGCTACAAGAAAAGTTGAAACGAACATGAAATAATAATTACAAGCAGGATTAACTATATAAGTCGGATCAATAATTCTTGCAGCTTCTTCCGATAATCCAGCAAGAAGCGGATCGATTGTTCCTAAAAGAAGATTTGCGCTGTATCCGCCAGATACGCCGGCAAATGCAGCGGCAAGCCCGGCAATAGGATGTCTTCCCACAGAAAGAAATATTATTGCTGCTAAAGGAACTAATAAGACGTATCCAATTTCACTTGCGGTGTTTGATAATACACCAGCAAATACAATAACAAATGTTAAAAGCTTTGGCGGGGCTTTAATAACTAATAAGCGTAAAGCTGTCCCGATAAGACCGCTTCCTTCAGCTATACCGATACCGAGCATGGCAACTAAAACTGTTCCCAGCGGCGCAAAACTTGTGAAGTTTACAACCATAGAAGTGAGAATTCTGTGGAGTCCTTCTTCTGTTAATAAACTTACCGGTTTTATTATTTCTCCGGTACCCGGATGTACGACCGAAATATCAAACATTGCTGCAATACCTGAAATGACTATCACTCCTAATGCAAAGATCGCGAAGAGTGTACCCGGATGAGGTAAAGCATTACCGACGGCTTCTATTATATTTAATACTTTCGTTATAGCTGTTCTTTTCGCATTTGAATTTTCCTGCATCTAATTCCCTAACTTTTTATGGGATTTTATTGATATGATTTACGAATGTTGGTATTAAATTTAAGAAAAAAAGGATAAAACGTAATACGCTTGACGGATATTTTTAATCAGAAAGTCTGAGGGATTCGATAGTCAGGAGAGTGTGGAAGAAAATTAAAATCTTAATATTTTTAATGCATCTGTACAAAAAAAATAATATTTACATAGATCATTTATTAAGCCCCGTCAACGAATATCGACGCTTGATTAATTTTACTTAAGAAAAAGAAATTCTTGCCAATGAATTTTCTGAAACAAATAATTTTTTGTTAGGACGGATGAATTTTCTTCATTTTTAAAATTGATAACAATCACGCAGGTATTTTAAAACGTTAAGCTAAAGAGGATTCGGGCACTTTACTCATAGAAAATCTGGATAAAAGAGGGTAAGTAACTTATAATGCTTTGTTTTTCTTTTGAAAGTTAATTATTTATATTTGCGTTTAGTTAAAATAATGCTGTAATTTAAGCACAATATTTGCTCATAAAAGGTCTATATGCAAATTGTAAAAATTGATTATTTAAACAAATATAATAATTTGCTTAAAGCGGCTCTCATTGCCTCAAATGATTTTCCCGATAAGCTGTGCGAATACCTTGCCGGCGAATTCGATCTTCAAGCAATTGTTCTATTTAAGATTGAAGAAGAGAATACACTAAAAGTGCTGGGTAAATCTGGTTCATCTAAAAAAGCATATCTTACTAATGCAGTGTTTTCATGTGAGAGCTGCAATGCATTAAAAAACTCCGCACAAAACATCAGCTTCAACTCTCAATCCGATTGTGAAATCCAGGTTTCGGAATTTGTTATTTATGAAGGATGTTTATTCGTTAAGATAAATGATACTGATAAAGCCTTATTAAAGATTGCTAAAAAAACACCTTTCTCTAAAACCGATAGAGATAATCTTGAAATAATCG
>CAZTDB010000078.1:0-8366 GCA_964612385.1 uncultured Ignavibacteriaceae bacterium | reverse complement strand
ATTTTTTTGTCACAACAGGCTTAATAACTTCACTTTGAGCGGGAGGTTTTGGATTGTTTACATTGTTACGTGCTTCCACTTCGCGTGTTGCCTGCTCAATTCCATGGTTAAAAGAAGAAGTTGATGAACGCCTGCAGCAGATAATGAAAAAAATTCACGATACGTGTGTTGCAACCGCTGAACGATTCGGCACACCCGGTAATTATGTAAACGGTGCAAACATTGCCGGATTCCTCAAAGTTGCTGATGCAATGTTAGATCAGGGATTAGTTTGATTAGTTCAAAATCATAAAACATACACTCTGTTTTGATTACTAATCTTTTTTTTAATGCCTTACTCAATGGTAGAGACATCCGGTCATAATGATCCTTTGGATCGGGCGTCTCTTCCGATAAAGCTAATCTGGGCATTCATTTCGAAAAACAACGATATACATTTAGTTTATTACATAATTCAAAAATATTATTATTATCATTGTACTATTGTACTATTGATAAAAACATTTCAAATCCCGAAGGGATGATATACATCAGCCGTTTTTTATCGGGTGGTTTTAATTAACTTCCTTTCATAATTTTGCAATGAATATGTGCAGCTAACTTAAAATGAACAAGATTAAGCAATTCCATTTAGAGGACATCTTCGCAAACAGGATTAAGCGGTTTCAGAAATTGATGAAATTTAAAATCCGTGAAATTCTCCTTGTATCCAGCCTATATGATTACTACCTGTTCGAGGAGGATGGAAGATTATATGAGCTTATCCGTCAGGAATATCAAATCCTCAATCTTAGTCAGGCACCGGAAATAACTCATTGCACCACCGGTGAAGAAGCAATTGAGTTAGCTAAAAAAGAAAATCAATTCGATCTGATTATTACGACATTGCATATTGAAGACATGCATGTTGTCAAGTTTGCGCAAAAAGTTCGCGAAGAAGACATCACGATCCCGATTATTTTGTTGGCTTACGATAACCGTGAACGAAAAGAATTAGTTTCGAACTACGATACTTCTGTCTTCGACAAAATATTTATCTGGCAGGGTGACTACCGCCTGCTAATAGGTATTATCAAATATGTTGAAGATAAGATGAACGTTGAAAACGATACTTCAAGCGTCGGTGTGCAGGTAATTATTTTAGTTGAAGATAACGTTAAATTTTATTCATCATATCTTCCGATTGTTTATACTGAAATCTTAAGACAATCGCAGCGCTTAATTTCGGAAGGCGTAAATCTCACTCATAAATTTTTAAGAATGAGGGCACGCCCGAAAATTTTACTTTGCACAACTTACGAAGAAGCATGGTCATACTTCGAAAAATATGAAGAGTACATACTGGGCATTATTACCGACATCAACTTTAGACGAAATGGAGTAAAAGACCCTGAAGCCGGTTTGCTTTTTGCACGCGAAGTAAAGGCAAAACACCGGGATATTCCGATACTGCTGCAGTCGAGTAATGTAGAGCTTGCAGAAAAAGCTTACGAAGCTGGCGCATCATTTATTCAAAAAGGTTCACCGCGTCTTTTGCATGAATTGCATGATTTTCTGATGAACAATTTCAGTTTCGGCGATTTTGTTTTTCAACTGCCGGATGGAACCGAAGTAGCCCGGGCAAGCGACTTAATAACCCTCGAAGAGCAAATACATAAAGTACCCGATGAATCGCTTATCTATCACGCTGAAGGCAATCATTTCTCCAAATGGTTAAAAGCAAGAACGGAATTCTGGCTGGCACATAAGCTTAGACCGAGAAAAGTTACTGACTATAAATCGGCTTCAGAATTAAGAAGCAGCCTTATCGATTCAATCAGAAAATATTTAGACTACAGACAGCGCGGAATAATAACCGAATTTAACAATGAAACCTTCGACCCCAAAAACAGCTTTGCAAGAATTGGCAGCGGCTCATTAGGTGGTAAAGCTCGCGGATTAGGCTTCATTAACATACTCATCAACCATAACAAAATCAGAAATAAATTCGAAGGTGTAGAGCTAACTGTTCCGTCCGCTGTTGTAATAACCACCGACGTGTTCGATCAATTCTTAAGTAAAAATAAGCTTGAATCATTCGCACTTAACGAAACTGATGACGAAGAAATAACACGGCGATTTATCAACGCAAAAAAATTCCCTAAGGATATCTTAAAAAAGCTTGAAGAATATTTAGAGATCGTTAAAGAACCTCTCGCAGTTAGATCATCCAGTTTGTTAGAAGATTCTCAATTTCAACCGCTTGCCGGCGTTTATAATACTTATATGATTCCTAACAACAACCCAAGTCTCAAGATGCGTTTAGAAGAGCTTATTGTTTCGATTAAATGCGTGTATGCCTCAACTTTCTTTAAGAAAGCAAAAGACTACATGAAAGCTACTTCTTACCGCCTCGAAGAAGAAAAAATGGCAGTGATTATTCAGCGATTGGTTGGTGCAAAAAGAGGACACAGATTTTATCCCGATTTTGCCGGCGTTGGAAAATCTTACAACTTTTATCCTATCCCGCCTCAGAAATCGGTTGATGGGATTGCTTTAGTTGCTTTAGGTTTAGGTAAATGGGTTGTAGACGGAGGAAATTCGGTACGCTTCTGCCCAAAATATCCAAAACACTTGCTTCAATTTTTTTCGACTAAAGAAACAATTAGGAACACGCAGCAGGAGTTTTTTGCTTTAGATTTGGATGCAAAACTCAACCGCGATGAATATACAACTCCGGATGAATTTGTTAAGCGGTACAGACTGAGCACGGCAGAGGAAGATCAAACACTCTATCATTTAGGCTCAACTTACTCATTTGAAAACGATGCGGTTTATGATGGAGTTTCACGACAAGGCACAAGAGTTATAACTTTCGCTCCAATCCTAAAACATAAAATATTTCCATTACCGGAAATACTTGACTTGCTGCTTGATATGGGAACGTGGGGAATGGGCGTACCGGTTGAAATAGAATTTGCAGTCAACATGAAAGTTCCGCCGGGTGAGAAAAAAGAATTCGCAATGCTTCAGATGCGTCCTCTGGTTATTAGCTACGAATTTGAAGAACTTGACATAGAAGATGTAGAAACATCAGACTTAATTTGTCAAAGCAAGCAAGTGCTTGGGAATGGTGCAATCGACGGAATTCATGATATCGTTGTAGTTGATATACAAAAGTTTGACCGCTCGAAAAGCCGTGAAGTAGCTGCTGAAGTAAGCCTGATAAATTCAAAATTGTTAGATCAAAAGCGATCTTATATTTTAATCGGTGTAGGACGATGGGGAAGCCTTGATCCCTGGCTCGGTATTCCAGTAACTTGGGACCAAATTTCAGGTGCAAGCGTAATCGTTGAATCAGGTTTTAAAGACTTAACTGTTACACCTTCGCAAGGATCTCATTTCTTTCAAAATATTACATCATTCAGAATTGGATATTTTACGGTTGATTCTTCATTTAACAACGGGTTTATCGATTGGGACTGGCTGTCGCAGGCTAAATCAGTAGAAGAAAAAAATTATACAAGGCACCTTCAATTCGACGAATCGATATCGGTTAAAATAAATGGACGTCAAAACAAAGGGGTAATCCTAAAGCCCGGCAAATAATCTCTACCGGTTATTTTTTTTTGCTGCCTTTTCCACCCTTTTGAAGTTATTACTGGAAATTGATTGATTCAAAAGAATGAGGAAATAAAGTTCACACTTACTTCAATTCAAACAAAAAACTTAAACACAGGAGGCTCATAATGTCAGACTTCGTGAAATCTTTAATGGCTGAAGTTAAGGCAAAAAATCCGGCTGAACCCGAGTTCCATCAAGCCGTTGAAGAAGTTGCCGAATCGCTTTCTTTAGTATTCGATAGACACCCCGAGTACCGCGCTGCAAAAATCCTCGAAAGAATTATCGAACCCGAACGCATCATTACTTTTCGAGTGCCCTGGGTTGACGACCAGGGTGAAGTCCATATCAATCGGGGTTACCGGATCGAAATGAACAGCGCCATTGGACCTTATAAGGGCGGATTAAGATTTCACCCCTCGGTTAATTTAGGTATCCTGAAATTTTTAGCTTTTGAACAGGTATTTAAAAACAGCCTTACTACTTTACCGATGGGCGGAGGCAAAGGCGGTTCCGACTTTGACCCTAAAGGAAAGAGCGATTTGAAAATTATGCGTTTCTGTCAGGCATTCATGAATGAGCTTTTCAGGCACATAGGTCCTAATACGGATGTTCCTGCCGGTGATATTGGAGTGGGAGGAAGAGAAATAGGTTATTTGTTCGGACAGTATAAAAAACTAAGGAATGAATTCACCGGCGTGCTTACAGGTAAAGGATTGAATTGGGGCGGCTCGCTAATTCGACCTGAAGCAACCGGTTACGGTGCTGTTTATTTTGCAGCGGAAATGTTGAACACAAGAAATCAAACTCTTGAAGGAAAAACCTGCTTAGTCTCGGGCAGCGGTAATGTAGCGCAATACACCATAGAAAAATTACTTGGGCTTGGAGCTAAAGTGGTCACACTCTCAGATTCTAACGGTTATATTTATGATGAAGAAGGAATTGATCATGATAAACTTCAATTTGTTAAAGAGCTTAAGAATGTTCGAAGAGGAAGAATAAAAGAATATGTCGATCAATATAAGAATGCAGTGTACACAGTTTTAGATCCCAATGATGAATATAACCCGTTATGGAATGATAAAGCAGATTGCGCTTTCCCGAGTGCAACTCAAAACGAAATAAACGGAAAGGATGCAGAAAATTTACTTAAAAACGGTGTATACGTTGTAAGCGAAGGGGCAAATATGCCTACTACCTTAGAAGGTGTTAAAATCTTTTTAGACGCAAAAATTCTTTATGGTCCCGGCAAAGCAGCGAATGCCGGTGGTGTTGCTGTATCCGGATTGGAAATGACGCAGAACAGCATGAGGCTTCCATGGACTCGCGAAGAGGTAGACCAGCGGCTGCAAATGATAATGCACGGAATACACAAAACATGCGTTGAAATGGCTGAACGCTTTGGAACACCCGGTAACTACGTAAACGGAGCCAACATAGGTGGTTTCCTTAAAGTTGCAGACGCGATGATCGATCAGGGGGTCGTATAGAAATCATAAATAGCCGCCATTGGTTCGTATAAGGTGAGATGAAGAAATTTCAATCGTTACAATTTTATTTAATCCATTTTTTAATAATTTGCGAACGAAATAATTATGTAATTAAATTACACCCACATGAAAAGCAATTTCGATGAAATAAGAAGCAAGTTCGACGACCTGTGGGTAGAGCATGGCTACGGAAACCGCTTTCAAGGTTTTCAGAACTTGATGCGTTTGCGAATAAGGGATGTTCTTCTGGTTTCGAGTCTTTACGACCTTTATCTCTTCGAAGAAGACGGAAGACTGTATGAGTTAATCCGAAATGAATACCAGGGATTAAATCTCAGTCACTCACCCGAACTTACCCGCGTATCGAGCGGCAACGAAGCTATAAGACTTGCTAAAGAAGAAAAACGCTTTGACCTGATTATCACTACACTTCACATTGAAGATATGCAGGCAGGCAGCTTTGCACGATTAGTTAAAGAAGCTAAGCTGAACATACCAATTGTACTTTTAGCTTCCGCGCCGCCCAATGGATAAATTTCGCCAGGTGCGATTCCACCTGTCCGTGCAACGCATGTTCCCGCCAGGCCATCACCACCATGTACAGCGACCCGTACAACAGCGTGAGCGGGATGGAGATAATCAACAGGTTCAGCAATACCGTCCACCACTCCGGTTGCCCCGGGTCGCTTGCCAGGCCAGGGTAAAAGATGAGCGCCTGGGTCAGCAGGAACAGGACAACCATGCCAATGACCAGGTTACGACGAAAAGCGGAAATCGAGAGATTCATAGGATACTCCTTCTGAGCCAGGTTTGCCGCCCTGCATTCGGCTCTCTTATTACTATAACCCCAGTCTGCGCTAAAAAGGACACCCAATTTCCAAAATTCAATCAAAACCCCCGCCTGTATAAAGCGGGGGTTGTATTCATTTGGTGGACCTGAGGGGATTCGAACCCCTGGCCTCCTCAGTGCGATTGAGGCGCGCTCCCAACTGCGCTACAGGCCCACAAAACGAGCGAAAAGTATTCTAACTGACCGGGGGATGAATGTCAAGCAAAAAACGGGCGCAAGTGGTATATTTCGGCCATGCGCCTGCTCTTCGTGGCCGATGGCCGCTCCCCAATTACCCTGAACTGGATTCGATACTTCGTCGAACGCGGCGATGACGTTTACCTCGCCTCCACCTTTGCCTGCCGTCCCGAACTGTCTTTAAGCGGGATGGAAATTGTGCCGGTCGCCTTCTCTGGCCTGAAAACCGCTCCCGAAGCGGGTTCAACTCCCAAGCGTGGGATGTGGGGCGCTTCGACCCTGAAACTGCGTACCGTTATCCGGCAGTGGCTTGGCCCGCTGACGATTTTCCGCGCATCCCGCCGCTTGCGCCGGTTCATCGAACAGGTCCAACCCGACCTCATCCATGCCATGCGGATTCCCTACGAGGGCATGTTGGCCGCCGATGCGACTGGCCTGGCCCCGTTGGTCGTTTCGGTTTGGGGCAACGATTTCACCCTGCATGCTCCCGCTACCCCGCTGATGCGTCACTACACTGAATGGACTCTCAAAGTAGCCGACGCGCTGCATGCCGACTGCCAGCGCGACATCCGGCTGGGCAAACAGATGGGCTTCGACCCCAACCGCCCGACCCTGGTCACGCCGGGCAACGGCGGAATCCGCGCGGACGTGTTTTACCCGCCCCAATCGCCGCAAACCGTCCCGCTGGTGGTCAATCCGCGCGGGTTGCGGGCCTACATCCGCAACGATGCGTTTTTCGAGGCCATCCCGCTGGTGCTGAGGGAACGTCCCGAAGCGCGTTTTGCCTGCGCGAGCATGGCCGGGGTGCGGGAGGCCGTCGAAACGGTAGGCAGGTTGGGCTTGGAGTCGGTGGTGGAACTGCTCCCGGCGCGGCCACACGCCCCAATGGCGGAACTCTTCCGCGCGGCGCAGGTCGTCGTCTCGCCTGCCACCCATGACGGAACGCCCAATACCCTGCTGGAGGCAATGGCCTGCGGCTGCCTGCCGGTGGCTGGAGATTTAGATTCCATCCGCGAGTGGATTAAGCCCGGCGAAAACGGCCTGCTGGCCGACCCCGGCGACCCGCGCGCCCTGGCGGCAGCCATCCTGCGCGGCTTAAACGACGCCGCCCTGCGCGAGCAGGCCGCAGGAAAGAATGCGGTTCTCATCGCAGAGCGGGCGGAATACACGCGCAATATGGCGCGGGTGGTCGGGTTTTACGAGAAACTAATCTGATGCGGCGGGCGGGCGCGGGGCGCGCAGTTCGGCCAGTTGTTTTTCCAGTTCCTGGCGGCGTGTTTCGGCGGCAGATTTGATTTCGCCGAGGAAACTATTGGAGCGCGCGCGCAGTTCGCCGCGCAGCTGCTCCCCGCTTTCGGGGGCAAATAACAGGGCCAGGGTGGAGCCAACCAGCCAACCCACGAACAATCCGATTAAGAAACCAAAGATACGTCGCATACGCTCTCCTTTCTTGTATTGACACGATGATGGTCAAAAAAGTTACCTGTCCAAAACCTCCCGATTTTGGACGAAGCCGGGTCCGCCTGGGAATGATAAAACTTCAGACACCGCAAATGAGTTTCGTTTTTCTGAATTATAACCTGTTGTTACGCCAGAAGTTGAACACCGTTATACTTGGGACAATTACCGGTGGGTAATCTTACTACTTGATTGCCAACATTTGTAGCGGGTTGCCCATCCTATCATTCAGGATAATATGAGTATTATCTGGTGTTAAACTAATCGTTGAAATCTCATTGGTTAACGTCTTGTCCAAATCAACCAGTACTTCTATGCTTTTGGTTTTAGGGTCGAAGCGCACGAGACGAGATTTTGCTTCTGGATTAATGTTGTCGCGATTAGTCTCGATGACCAAAATGTAAAGATATGTTCCTGTTTCGTTCCAAACAGGTTCCAAGACTCCTCCATTCAAGCGCAAATAAATAGTTTCTCCAAAAACATCGCTTACACATAGCCAACGTCGCCCATAGCGACCATTCCCAACATGGGTATGAGCAATCATCTCATTATCTGGTGACCAGATAATCCTTGAGTACATTCCACTACATAGGTTATCAACCAAGTTCAGTACGCTTATCTGTTCGCTTGATTGCGTGTCAAAAACGAAAATAGCGGCTTCATTATATGCTATAGCAAACCGGCTACCATCTTCTGACCAAACGATGAAATATGGAAAACTTGTTCTCGCATGAATTAAATGAGCAGTGTGCATAAATATCTCAACTTAAGGCAGAGAGAAAAGACGAAAT
>CAZTDB010000077.1:0-8412 GCA_964612385.1 uncultured Ignavibacteriaceae bacterium | reverse complement strand
CATCCTAACCAATTGTAAAGCGGCGAGGTATTTATCGCTAAAGGATCAAACGACAGAAATACAATCTTGTTCCCCGCGAGTAATGTCCTATGCAAACCGACGGCAAGAGTATCAACAAATGGTTTACCTCCTACACCTCTGCTTTCTGCATAAAAATCTATATTAGCATCCGGCACAGCATCAAATCCGTCTATCCAATTATCATCATTAAGTTCATAAATTGGATCATATCTTAATGAATCCGATGGCTGTGAATGAAACAAATCAAATATACCGCCTCCGAGTAATGAATTTTCTTCGGCAAACAGAAGCGTTGGCAGTTTCTGTCCATCGGTTCCGTTATGATTTATATCATTGTATGAATGTGTAATTCCTAATATGTCAAATTCAAAATCTCCGGTTGAAAAATCTTTATCGATAAAAGAATATCTTTGCCCAAGCCATTCCTGTCCGAATAGAGCATAATTATTATTTGGTGATGAGGTAATCCAAGCACGAATAACTTCATCGTTATAATGATTGGTGGGATAAGTTGAAGTTATTTCTACTACATTATTATAATGCTCTAATAATTCTTCCGTGAGACGACCGTTTAACCAAACGTCGTAAAGAAATTCAGTTGGGTGATATTCATTAGATTCAAATGTTCCGAAATAATAATCTTGCGGGTATCCGGTAACGTTTCGAAACAATGGGCTGTTAAATACTACAAGTGTTTTTACACCTTCTGTGGGTTTAAATATTTCATAAAAATATTCTACGGATTGATATGTATATCCATCCGAATAAACCACCGATATGAAATATCCTACCTTGCTGCCGGGCGATTGACCCGGGATGCTGCCGCACCAATACGATGAATCATTTTCTGTAAGAGGAATTTTTACATAATCTCCCTTATTAACCGAATAATTTAAAAATACAGTATCTACTTCTGTCGGTCCCCCGGAAGGATTCGGACAGATAAAACGAACGCAAATCTCTCTCGGTTCTGTAGAAATAGACATCTCAAGTTTTGTAATATCCCAAAACAAACAAGGTGGTTCAGGATATCGAACTGCCAAAGCAATATCAAAAGTTAAATTTGTTCGCCACCATCCCAATGAATCTTGATTGTTATTTTTACCGGTGTTAAAGAATCTCCATCCAAAATATCCGGTAGATAATGCTTTAATTTGTAGTCCACTATCTTCCTTAGCTATCTCGCTCTGATTTTTTATAGCCACAGCAATTACATCATACGAATTAAGAGAAGGATTATATCCGAGCAAGCTGGTGTTAAACCATTGGTAACCTGAAGATGTATCGGCTATTAAATTCGGAATTTCATCAGAATTCCATTCGATTTTACCGAATGGATTGTCCGAATTAATTTCATTTGCAGAAAACCAATCGCCAGTACTTCCTTCTAGATCAGAAAAGGCAGTAATTCCGTTAAAGGTTGTGCTGTCTCCTAAATAATATCCCCAATTTGTGTTTGATGTATCAGTCAATTGCCTATAATCCAAATTCATTTTGATGATTCTAAATTCTATTGAAGAACCATTTAAGTTTTGGGAAAAATCGATTCCTATCGATTTTATTTCCAAATCGGTTGGAGCTACAAACCACTGCAAGACCCAATCTTGCCCCAATATTTGAACGGAAGTATCAGGTTCTCCGGCGAATCTGTATGACAGGGTGTCAGGTTGGCGGATCATTACATCTTCTATCAATCCAGATACGTTGAGTTTTTCGATACCCAGACTTGTAAACCGCGGTGGTTTTAATATTCCGTACTGCTGTGCCGGTGAACTGGAAATTAACAGTACTAAATAGACCATTATTAAAATATTTTTTCCGATAGACACTATTCCGCTCTAGTATTAAAAATTTAGTTAAAGAAATTTTACTTCAATAAAATCATCTTCTTCGTATCGACAAAACCCCCAGCTCTCAATTGAAAATAATACACTCCGCTTGTCAGCATTGACCCCTTCGGGGAAAGATTGCTTGCATCGAAAGTTACCTCATAATTTCCAGAGGGTTTTTCTTCATTAACGAGTGTTGCTATTTCTCTTCCGAGAATGTCGTAAATCCGTAGTAGAGACGGGGCATGCCCCGTCTCTACAGGCGGAATGGTGTATTTAATTTTTGTTGTTGAGTTGAACGGGTTAGGGTAATTTTGGAATAAATAAAAACTTTCCGGCGATCCATCAGTTTCATTTTTATCGACACTAACAAGCAATGAAATATCAAAAACGCTTCCATATATATCGTAACCAAACTCCGGATTGTGTAATTCGGACCAAACGCAAAAAACTTTGTTTTGATTTAACGTAATTGAAAGATGCTTTCTGAATGTGAATATATCAGAATGAACCATAATTGAATCTGTTTTAGCCAATCCTTCATCAGAAAAAACACGGGCGAATATTTTATTATTCTGCATATATACTAAAAGGAAATCGTTATTTAGCATAGCTGCGAATGCGTATTCATCAACATCCGATGCAAGATAAAAATCGTTCTTAATTACATCTCCTGAAGCGGTTAATATTCTACCAATTACTTCATCTCTCATAGAAAACGGATATCCGGAGTACTGCTTTGTATTAAATGTGTATAGGAATTTACCGCTGCCTAAATATAGATGTGCACTAATGTTATATTCCGGTGTTAAAGCCTCCAGATGGTTTGAATATAATTGCAGTACATTAGAAAAAGCAAACCAAACGGATTCATCATCATTTTTTAATAATCTTAGTGAATGGTATTTATTTCCCGAAAAAGCAATTTCATTAATCGAATCAAAATTATTATCAAGTGCAATTATTTTTTTTGTTACCCCATATTCAGTGCAATTGATAAAAATTATGTTATTAACCTTATCTACAGATGTTGAGTGAGAGTAGAAATCCTGCGAGGAGTTTAATACTGTGTCTTTCAACAAATTCCAATTTCTGTCAAAGATAGAGTAGCCGGTTTGTGCTAAATTTTCTTCGGTTTTTATTTTCCAGGCAACTATGCATCTACCATCATCCGAAAAAGTGTAATTCTTTCCCACCATCACTACCGGCGGATCTAACAAGCTGCCTGACAAATCAATTTTTTGTCCTTTAATTTTTGTTTCTGTCTCCCATGTGACAAAATTTGTATTAGTGTCAACAGATACAATCTTGGGACTAACATCATTGCTGCCGATCTTGTCGTCGTTTATTTTCTTCCGATCGATAATGTTAAATTCGTTCAACTTAAATAAAAAAATATCGCTCGAATCCTCTGTTACCGTGTAGAAGCTTTTATCTCCGGAATAAAATATTTGCTTACCGAGGGTAAGAAATAGCGATTGTTCATATTTTATATCAACAATACTGCCCTCATAATCAACATACAAAAGCGTATTATTGTATCTGAGTGAATCACCTTTCCCTTCGGTTAAAGTGATAAAAATAGAAAACTTATTATCAAAAAAATTTGAAAAGGTAAAATTCCTAATTGTTCTTTCCTCATCGCCTTCAAGATAAGTGTGAAGCAGCGTTTCCGTTTGAATATCTCCAATGCGGTTTCCATGACCATCAAATTTCGCAAAGTTTAAGTCAACAGAGTCTTTATAAATCCAGAATACCTGAAATAGTGAGTCCTCTATGTTCACAACTTTTGTATAGGGCAAGTAAGACTGATTAAACCAATAAATTCCCTCTAACTCTCCATATTCTTTCACGATTACGTCCCTTGCTAATAGCGAATCGTTCTTAGAATAAAAAGATGCGTATATTCCGGGAGGAAAAATATTTGGATAAAACTGATTATTCTCGTTGAAATATACAATCATGTATTCATCTTTATTGTTGACCCCCACAGAACTGCTAACCGGAATTGTATTCGTATTCCAAAATATGTTTTTGATTTCCGCTCCCGTAGAACTGTATTTAGTCAAGGTTCTGTTTCCATGATAGGCGGCAGCAAAAATATAATCTTCCGATGTGTTAGCGATATCATAACCTTTCTCGAACCAGTTCATTTCATATAAAGTGACATCGAAAGCGTCTACTAACTGGCGCCAGATAATACTACCATTATTTTCATCAAAGAAAATTCCTTTAAGATCGACAATATAACCGTCAATACCCGACGTATATCCGTATTCTCTAACACCCAGATAGTAACCGCTGCTTTGAAAAACAAATTTACCGCCGGCATTTATCTTAAAATTGCTGCGGATAGAATTTCCCGATGAATCAAACCACTGAGCATAAATTGACGGATAGCCTTCACGAGAGTCATTCCATAATGTTAAAAATTTTTTACCATCAGCATAAAGTAATTTTGGCATATTTTGAATAAAAGTTGAAGGCTCGTTATCGGTACTTATTTTAAATTCCATTACACTTTGAATAACCGATTGAGGCTTGACAAGCGAATACCAAACAATTAATAGTGGAATAATTAAAATAATTTTCTTCATATATTAATTTTTATTTAATAACTCACATTACGCAATTATTTGATTTTGTAATGTGGAACGCAGCGACAGCTTCGTTTTTTGCACATTTTTCTTTCCGAAGCTTCGCTTCGAGTTACAATTGCGTAAGGTTAGTTAATAAGATTAAATAATGATTGATGATATTGTTTCATTTTAAAAAGGCTAACGAGTTGCCTCCAAATTGTATTTATCCCAGACTTCTGTGATTACTCTTTCTCTATTATTTGATCAAACACATTTTTCTACTAAATAATTTTCCCGCCACCCTTAGCACATAATAATAAACTCCGCTCGATAAATTGCTTGCATCAAAAATTTCCTCATAAGTTCCGGGTAATTTCTCTTCATTAACGAGTGTTGAAATGTCTCTTCCGAGTACATCGTAAACTTTTAGTGTTGTCTTTATCTGTTCTAAATGTTGGAGGGTCACCCTCTCCCCCCGGGAGAGGGGCTGGGTGAGGGTGAATTTAATCTTAGCTGTTGAGTTAAACGGATTAGGATAATTTTGGAACAGTGAGAATTCAATCGGATTGTTCTCGAATTCATCATCTAAATCCAAAAGTAAATTATAATCGAACCTCCAAACTCCATCCCAGGTAGCCATGTATAAGTATTTGTCATCCACCGTTAGTGATTGAGGAATATTTATAAATGAGGTATCAATTCCTTCCGAAATATCGCACCAAAAGTTTCCGTTATCCTTTCCTGCATAAGTAGTCAAACGATAGTTTTGGTTTTTACCTGCTGCAAATATTAATTCATTAGTGCATTGCATTAGATAAATGCTGATCCCGGGTAAATTGGTCAAATCGAGTTCCTCCCATGATGCCCCTTCATCTGAACTACGGTATACTTTACTACTTCTTGCTGCAAATAAAAAACTTTCATTAGAAGTAAAATACATAGAACCGGATGATGGTATTCCTTCAATCAAATGAATCCAATCTATCCCATCATTGGTGGATTTATAAATACCTTCAGTGTAAGAAGAGGCATAAAGTGAATTACGATACACAAATAAATGATCATAATAAGTGGGGTGAGGCGGATTCGGGATAACTTGATTCCAGGTATTTCCGAAATCTGTACTTTTTGTAAGTTCACTTTTTACGTTACAAAAGATTGTCTGGTTATTACTTACGATATAAGTCCCGCCAAAGTAATCTTCGTGAACATTCTGCCAGCTAATACCTCCATCAGTTGATTTGAATATACAGGGTGCCGGTTGACAAAAATCGGTGCAAGCCCAGCTAACACATGCAAGAAGAGTATCGCCAATCGCGGTCACATCATCTATGTATAGGCTTGTAATAAAACCAATGCTGTCCCAGCTTACTCCATAATCGGCAGAAGTATACACACCACCATAAGAAACAGCAAACAGGATTTCTTTGAAATGAAAAATTTTATGAACACTATTTCCCTCAAAGCCGGCTCTTTCCCACTGAGCATAACCTGCTGCTGATATTACCATCAACAGAATTATAACAAACATTTTTCGTCTCATCGTCAGCCTATTTTAACTTTTGATATAAAATAATTTTCAATTATCTGTTATCGTTTGAAATAATTATCATCTTAGTAAAATCATTTTCTTAGTTTCAACATACTCCCCAGCTCTCAATTGAAAATAATACACACCGCTTGTCAGAATTGACCCTTTCGGGGATAAACTGCTTGCATCGAAAGTTACCTCATAAGTTCCAGACGCTTTTTCTTCATTAACAAGTGTTGCTATTTCTCTTCCGAGAATGTCGTAAATCCGTAGTAGAGACGGGGCATGCCCCGTCTCTACAGGCGGAATGGTATATTTAATTTTTGTCGTTGAGTTGAATGGATTAGGAAAGTTTTGATATAATTCAAAAGAATTTATTTCACCCATCTCGTTGTCAGCTAAACCTGTTGCAGGTAGACAATAAAGAACTGCCTGAACCTGCGGCGATGCAGCACTTTGACCATACCAATAGTATTTTGGTGCAGAGTTTAATGCAAGCGGATCAAAACTCATGAATATGACTTTATTACCTTCGGGTAAACTACGATGAGTAACGATTGGCATTAATACTGAAGAGGGTGAACCTGACAAACTTCTTGCCTCGGCAAACATATCAACTTCCTGTCCTTCTATAACTTCAAAACCATCAATCCAATTTTTTGCTTCCAATTCATATCCCGGATCGTATTGAATCGAATCGGTTTCCTGCGATTTGAACAACTTAAATAATTCACCGCAAAGAAGTGAGTTTTCAACCGGATATACTTTAGTAGGAATTTGTTCGCCGTAATTATCGTTTAAACTTATATCGTTATAAACCCGGGTGATTCCTAAAATATCATATTCAAAATCACCCTCGGTAAAACTTCTATCCTCGTAATTATATTTTTCACCCAGCCAATCCTGCCCAAATAATATATACGATTTATGTTTGCTCATTTTAAACCATTCTCTAATTACTTCATCATTATAATAACCGGGAGTTCCAGTTGAAGTAATTTCAACAACTAAATCGTAAGTTCTCAATAAATCTAAACTTAATGGTGAATCACCCCAAACATCATAGAAAAATCCATAAGGAGTATATTCTTCGAAATCATCTCTTCCGAAATAATAGCTTTGAGGATAACCTATTAGCCCGAAGTAATCAGAGCTATTGAAAACCACTAACATCTCGGCTCCTATTCCAGTATGATAAACATTGTAAGAATACTTTTCAGTTTGCCTTACCTGCGCATCGGTGTTACGGGCTACAACATAATAATAAATCTGAGTGCCGACATTTTGCGAAGGAATATAGGCTGAATAATCATCTCCGCCGATTGGTTCCATAGCAATACTTTCATACTCACTTCCGTTAATTGAATATTTTAACAATACATTTGCTATTCCACCGGCATTCCATGGAGAATACCAACTTACAGAGGCAATTATCTGTTTGGGTTCGGGCAAGGTGGTCCAATTTAGTTCAGTTACAGAATTGATTTTGATCCAGTCATTGAGATATTCCACATCTAGTTTAATATCTAACGCTCCAAGTTCCTGCCGCCAGCCAAAAAAATATTTAACGGAATCAGTGTAAAATTTAAATGCACCAAATCCTTTATGAAGAGGTCCTTTATTTGTTACAAATTCGATCTTCGACTCTTCCGAAATAGGATCAGACACTAAAGTATTAGACAAATTCTCTATCGTTATCGCAAAAATTTCCCCCGGTTGAAAATGAAGGTCATACTGCGAAATCATAAAACAGCTAACGTCGACTAAAGTATAATCTCCTTCAACCGGATAAGATGGCACTCCGGCACCGTTATCTGAAAGAACGGGTTCACCAAGGATTCCGGGCCATCTGCTTCCAGGCGGATAACTGTCAATAAATTCACCTGAAGCAAGCTCAGGATAAGGGGTGACAAAGTTTGTCAGCGGATCGTCGGAAGGATAATATCCACCATTATTTAATCTTACGTTTCGCAGATTTTCTTCCCTCCAAAAATCGTGCATCTTGTAAACTTTAATCTGCACAGGGGAATTATTTGCGGCTTTACTTTTTACTCTGTAATAAATCTTCCTTAAATAAAGCTCCGCTGGAGCCGTAAACCACTGCATTAATACTTCACGTCCGTTTAATTCAACGGTTGAAGTTCTGTTATTCCACTTATCCTTATAATCAAGCGAGAGAATTTGCGAAAGGGCGTTAGTTTCCAATAGAATTAAGAAACTCAATATTGTTATAAACCTTAACATAATATTATAATTTTTATTTCAGTATGTAAGTCATCTCAATAAAATCATCTTCTTAGTTTCAACAAAATCCCCTGCTCTTAATTGATAATAATAAATTCCGCTTGTCAGAATTGACCCCTTCAGGGAAAGATTGCTTGCATCGAAAGTTACCTCATAAGTTCCAGAGGGTTTTTCTTCATTAACAAGTGTTGCGATTTCTCTTCCGAGA
>CAZTDB010000076.1:0-8427 GCA_964612385.1 uncultured Ignavibacteriaceae bacterium | reverse complement strand
ATAATTTCTAACGAGCTTGGCGTTAAGCTTAAAGTTACCTCAGGACCGGTGCTTGAAAAACCCGGAGATCTTGCTGGAATACTGACAAATCTTGAAGAGCATTCTGTTTTATTTATCGATGAAATACACCGCTTAAGTCCTGTAGTTGAAGAATACCTTTACTCTGCAATGGAAGATTATAAATTGGATATAATGATTGATACCGGTCCAAACGCCCGTACAGTTCAAATAAGTCTTCCGCCATACACGTTAATTGGCGCTACTACTCGTGCAGGTATGCTCACATCACCGCTGCGAGATCGATTTGGTATCAAGTTCCGCCTCGATTATTATGAATCGGATACACTGCAAAAAATTGTTATTAGGTCTTCACGAATTCTAAAAATAAAAATTGACGAGCCTGCTTCGCTTGAAATTGCTAAAAGGAGCAGGGGAACGCCGCGTATTGCAAATAGACTGCTTAAACGGACACGCGACTTTGCTGACTTTGATAATAAAAATTTAATTGATCTTGAAATTTCTCAAAAAGCTTTAAGCGCGCTTGAAGTAGATGAATATGGTCTTGACGAAATGGATAAAGAAATTATTCTTGCTATAATTGAAAAATACAACGGCGGTCCGGTAGGCTTAGGAACATTAGCAGTTGCTGTAAATGAAGACCCCGGAACTATCGAGGAAGTTTACGAACCTTTCTTAATACAGCAGGGCTTTATTCATCGGACTCCAAGGGGAAGGGAAGCCACTCAAATTGCTTACAAAAGGTTTGGGAAGAAAAAGCAGTTTTCTGAACGTGGAGAATCTTTGTTTAATGATTGAGGCAGTTATCTTTTACGGTATTTATTTCAAGTATTATTCTATTTAACAATTAGGGGAATTTAAAATGAACCTGAAAATACACAATAATTATATTTTTATAACATCAGTCATCTCGCTCTGTTTTGTATTAAATGTTTTAGCAAAAGATAAATTATACATGCCGTTAAATATCCGCGATGCGTATGTAAAAGAAACGAGATCGTACGACGGAAAACCGGGTAAAAAATATTGGCAAAATTCGTCAAACTATAAAATGAAAGTTGAAGTAATTCCTGATGAGAGGCTGATTAAAGGTACGGCTAAAATTACGTACTACAACAATAGTCCTGATACGTTGAAATCTGTTGTTTTCAGACTCTATCAGAACATCCACAAAAGTAATGCAGTCCGTAACTTTTTTATCAGACCGGATTTGATAACCGAAGGAATGAAAATAACAAGATTTGTCTATCGTGAAACAGAACTTTTAATTGATGATCAAAAGCAATTCAAAAGAACCTCAACCAACTTGATTTTATCCCTCAATGCCGATCAAAAAATTCCGCCCAATTCATCTGAGGTGATAGAGATAGATTGGAACTTCACTATGCCTGAGGTACCCGCTATCAGAATGGGTGTTTATAAACCTCAAACATTCTTCATTGCTTATTGGTATCCTCAGATATCTGTTTATGACGACATTGACGGCTGGGATCTTTTCGATTATAACGGCGAACAGGAATTTTATAACGACTTTTCCAATTTCGAGGTTGATGTATTAGTTCCGAATAATATAGGGGTTTGGGCAACAGGAGTACTTCAAAATCCCGAGGAAGTTTTACAAAAAAAATTTTACAAAAGATATCTATATGCATTAGCTTCAGATGAAGTAATTAACATCATTACCAAAGAAGACATAATAGAGGGAGGTGTTTATATACACTCCGAAAAAAACAACGTGTGGAAGTTTACGGCTCAAAATGTTCCCGATTTTACTTTTGCAATAAGCGATAGCTATCTATGGGATGCTGTTAGCCTTCAGGTAGGTCAAGAAAATAAAAGAGTTTATATAGCTGCAGTATATGATGAGAATTCTTCAGATTTTTACGATGTTGCTTCAATCTCAAGAAAGGTTCTCCAATATTATTCAAATGAACTACCGGGAGTAGCTTACCCTTATCCTTCTCTCACAATTTTCAATGGTTCCGGCGGAATGGAATTTCCTATGATTATTAACAACGGTTCAGAAAAGAGCCATGAAGCAGCCGTAAGTTTAGCTGCGCATGAAATTGCCCACATGTACTTTCCGTTTTATTTAGGTACTAACGAGCGAAAATATGCATTTATGGATGAGGGATGGGCAGTATTGATGCAGATGAATTTTCTGCTGCAGAATTTTCCCGGGACCGAACAGATTAAAAGAAGAATGGGTGATTTTGAGAGACACAGCGGTCAAGAAGACGAAATGCCAATGGTAGTGCCGTCCACTCTTTTAAGAGGGAGTTCTTACAGAACTTCTGCCTATGCAAGACCTGGAATTGCATACCATCTCTTAATGGAAGCGGCAGGGTCGGATACATTTAACAAAGCACTAAAGGAGTATATTTCACGATGGAATGGAAAGCATCCTATACCATACGATTTTTATTATACATTTAATGATGCTGCTAAAAACAACTTAAACTGGTTTTGGAAACCATGGTTCTTTGAATTTGGTTATCCTGATCTTGCAATTAAGACCGTTGATAAAAACGAAAAAGGATGTACAATAACAATTGAAAAGATAGGTGTATTACCGGTTCCGATTCAATTAACAATTATTACAAATGACGGTTCGGAGATTAATATTTATCGTGAAATTTCTATTTGGAAGAATGGATCAAAAGAAATTGAGATTAAAACTGAAATAAAGAATGTAAAGGAAATAATTTTAGGCGGAGATAATATCCCTGATGTGAATAAAACTAATAATCACTTCATTTCGGAGCATCAATCCAGGTGAGGTTTTCTAAATATACCTAACAATGTAAATTTGTTACAACCATTAAAACATTTCATCGCTTGATCGGAATAAGATGTATCGATACTCAGTTTTTTTATTAAAAAAATGTTCGCCTCGAAATCAGACTAAAATATTTAACAATTATTTAATATAAATCCTTAACGTATTAGAATCTAAGAAGTTAAAGCATTTATCTTTTTTTAATTCTTTTAGGTTTAATCCTGAATTGTTTGGTGAAAAACGAAGTATTCAGCATATTGACGAACAAAATTATTGATTGATATGAAGATATTTAAAGTTATTCTATATCTGATTCCTACAATTGTTTTCATCATCATTTCCTCGGCACGGGAATTAAACGAAGGTGAAATTGGAACACGCTCTAATCCGATAAAAATTTACTTTACTCCTTCAGTCGATGCCAAGCGCATTGCAACCAACGCTAAAGAATTGGTCGACTTTTTAGAGAAGGAAACCGGATACTACTTTACTACAGCATTGCCCTCAAGCTTTATTGCAGTTGTAGAAGCTTTCGGTACCAAGAAGGCTGATATCGCAGGCATAAATACATTTTCATATTTAATGGCAAATGCCCGTTACGGTGCTGAAGCTCGGTTAAGGATTGTGCGTGATGGAGGGGAAACAAGTTATAGAGGTCAGTTTCTCGCACGAACCGATTCTAGAATTGAAACCATTGATGACTTGAATGACAAAAGCATTGCTTACGTAGATCCTTCTTCTACCTCAGGTTTTATATTGCCGAAAGCAATGTTAGACAGCAGGGGAATAAAACCAAGCGAAACAGTTTTTGCAATGCGGCATGATAATGTTGTAACTATGGTTTATCAAAAACAAGTCGATGCCGGTGCGACATATTATGCTCCGCCGCATCCCGAAACAGGCGAAATTTTAGATGCCCGTATGCGTGTGCTTAAGCAATTCCCGGATGTTGCTGAAAAAATTAAAATTATAGGATTCACACAAGATATCCCGAATGATCCTTGGGTGTTTCGAAAGGATATTGATGAAAATATGAAGCAGAAAATAATCGATGCTTTACTCAAATTCGTTTCTACAAAAGAAGGACAGGAAGCACTTTACGAAATTTATGATATAGTTGGACTTATCCCTACAAAGGACAGCGATTATGACGTTCTTCGAAATATGTTGAGAGAACAAAATATTTCATTCGAGGCATTAGTAAAGAAATGATTTTGGAAGTTCAAAACCTGCATAAGATTTATAAAAATGGGACGCATGCATTAAAAGGAGTTTCTTTCAAAGTTGACGAAGGAGAATTCCTGGTAATTATAGGTCTAAGCGGTTCCGGTAAGTCCACTTTATTGAGATGCATAAACAGATTAATTGAACCTACTTCTGGCAGGGTAATATTTCTAAGTAAGGATATAACTCACATAAAAGGGGAAGAATTAAGGAAAGTAAAAACTCAAATCGGTATGGTTTTCCAGCAGTTCAATTTAATCAAACGTCGTTCGGTAATTACTAATGTAATCACCGGCAGGCTAGGTTCACTCGGTACATTCGATTCATTAGTAGAAAAATTCCCTGCGCAGGTTTATATCGATGCTAACAATGCCCTGGAAACTGTAGGCATAGGTGAAAAAGCGAAAGAACGAGCCGATTCATTGAGTGGAGGACAGCAGCAAAGAGTTGCAATCGCCAGAAGCTTAATGCAAAATCCCAAACTGCTGTTAGCAGATGAGCCGGTTGCTTCCTTAGACCCAGCCACATCCAATTCGGTAATGCAGTACTTCGAAAAGATTAATAAAAATTTAGGAACGACTGTTATTTGCAATCTGCACTTTTTAAGTCTTGTAAGAAGATACGCTTCCCGCGTTATAGCTCTTAAAGCAGGTGAAATAATCTACGAAGGATCACCCGAAGAAATAGATGAAAATTGGTTCAGAACCATTTATGGAGAAGAAGCTGAAGAGGTTGAGATACGATGAAGAAAAATCCTGTTCTAGATTCACACCCTCAACGAATCATCGCCCAAAACAAAGAGCGTGAAGCAAAATATAATCTTGTAAAAGCGATTCTCTTAGATATCTTTTTTGTTTTCTACACAATTATTGCGGTGCAGCGAGCCATTTATTACAAATTTATTTTGGACCTCCGCGAACTTCCCTTTTCATGGAGCGAGATAGGAATCATTTTTATAATCAGCATTATCATCGGAACGTCATGGGCACTAACTAAAACTTCTTTATCATGTAAATTATTTGGGGTGGCTAAAGATAACAAAATTACGCGATGGACAGTGGAAATATTTGGATGGGTGCTGTTTAACGTTACCTTTATAGCAGGATGGGTGGTTACAAAATTATCTCTTGTCGATTTATTCAGCGCTGAAGGAATTCAAGGTGCACAACGAATTTTTGGTGCATTATTTCAACCGGAGATGGGAATTTTTGATGACGCTTTATTTGCAATTATTGAAACGATCTACATTGCATTGCTCGCAACATTAATTTCAATTCCGCCAACCCTTATCTTAAGTTTCTTTACTGCAAGAAACTTAATGAGAGATAACAAAATTTCATTTGCAGTTTATTATGTATTGAGAATTATTCTGAATTTTGTCCGTTCAATCGAACCATTAATTTGGGCGATTATTTTTTCTGTTTGGGTCGGAATAGGACCGTACGCAGGAATGATTGCCTTGCTGGTTCACACCATTGCCTCGAATGCAAAACTATACTCCGAGGCAATCGAAAACATCGAAGAAGGTCCGGTCGAAGCGATTTCGGCAACAGGTGCCAATAAAATTCAGGTCGTATGGTATGCGGTTGTTCCTCAAATTATGCTGCCGTTTTTATCATTCACAATTTATAGATGGGACATAAATGTAAGAATGGCTACCGTTATCGGTTTGGTAGGCGGAGGCGGTATTGGCACAATGTTGATGCAGTACCAGGGTTTAGCAAAATGGCATGAAGTCGGTTTGATAGTTTTGATGATTGCTTTTGTAGTTTGGGTAATGGACTACATAAGCGCCAAAATAAGAGAAGCGATCTATTAGCAAAAGCTGAGATTTATTACCTCACATTAACCTGAGTGCAAAACCTCCCGGGTTTCATTGGTTGGCTGTTGAAAATATTTTTGATTGTGAGGGAATAAATCACTTTAAGAATAGACTTAAGTAAAAAGCCCTGGATGTTTTACTCTAACTTGCTTAAAGTAAAGAACTATTGTCCTTAACTTTTTAAATTCCAAAATAATTGAGTTACTTTCTCAGTCTGAATCGATAATAAATTTAACATCTGTCCAAAACATTTTTCCGAAGGATCGTTCCGATTATTTCGTCCCTACCTGCCTGCCGGCAGACAGGTAGGGACGATATACTAGGGATTGTTTTATCGATGCTCATAAAAAGTTATAATTTCTTTCACATTCAAAATTTATTTTGAAATCTAAAATTATCTTGGACAACAATGATAAATTTAACATAAAATTAATATTAGCTTTTACTTCCTAACAGCACTACTACATTATATTTGAACTTTGTTTATGAGATTTATTTCACGAACCAAATTTTAACATTAGGGAGAATAACATGAATTCTGGTAAAGCATTTTTGTTTATTGTCGTCATTTTCACACTTACAATTCTTTGGGGGTCAGGATGCACTAAAGAAACTAAAGAATTACCTCAAGAAGAAAATCAAATATCACAACAAGTAGCTGCTCCTGTTGAGACTACTCAGCCCGAAGAAAGTACAATGCAAACTATCGAAGTCGATTCTAATTTACCACGTTATAAAAAAGTAGCCGGGATCTCAGGTAACTTAAGCAGCATCGGTTCCGATACGATGAATAATTTACTAACCCTTTGGCTGGAAGGTTTTAAAAAATTCTATCCGAACGTTAATATACAAGTTGAAGGGAAGGGATCGAGTACAGCACCTCCGGCGTTAATAAGCGGTACGGCTCAGTTAGGTCCAATGTCGCGTGATATGAAACAGGAAGAAATTGACTCATTTGAAAAAAAGTTTGGTTATAAACCAACAGAATTTAGGGTAGCACTAGATGCTTTAGCTGTTTACGTTAATAAAGATAATCCTTCAAAGGGATTAAGTCTGATGCAGGTTGATGCAATCTTTTCGAAGACAAGGAGAGGCGGATATAAATCAGAGATTACAAGGTGGGGTGATATAGGCCTATCGGGTGACTGGGCAAATAGAGCAATTAGTATTTATGGAAGAAACTCAGCTTCCGGTACTTATGGTTTCTTTAAAGAACATGCACTCTTTAAAGGCGATTATAAAAATAACGTTAAGGAACAGCCCGGTTCCGCCTCTGTAGTTCAGGGTATAACAGAAGACAGATACGGCGTTGGTTACAGCGGTATAGGATACAGCACTTCAGGGGTTCGCACTCTCCCATTAACAATGCAAAACAACGATGAATATTTTGAAGCAAATTATGAAAACGTTCTGAGCGGAGATTATCCACTAAGCCGGTTTCTAAATATCTATGTAAATAAACATCCAAATAAACCATTAGATCCGCTGTTACGCGAGTTTATTAATTTCATCTTCAGTTATGAAGGACAAGAAGTTGTGGTTAAAGACGGCTATCTTCCTTTAACGTCGGACATGGCAAAAGAAGAACTGAAGAAAAATAGAAATTAGATTAACTATTATCGAGAAACATTTAGTTGCTAAAGATAGAAGATCAACAAGAGCAAAACAGTAAGCATAGAAGTAATATTTCCGGCAGAACCGGTCACCGCCGGGCAATCTTTTATGATAAAGCTGCAAGAATAATTATTCTCTCCGGCGGAATTGCAACAATAATTGCTGTCTTAGGGATTCTTGCCTTTGTTTTTTATGAGGCTTATCCTCTTTGGATCGGTTCTAAAGCGGAACTCGATTTAAAGCTTGGTGCATCCGAAGTAATTGTTAATCGCCAGCCTCTGCTTGTCGGTATTGATGAATATCGTGAGATTGCATACGCAGTAACTGATTCGGCTACAATTGACTTTGTCGACATCACAAAAAATTCATTGATTAAAAGCATTCCGATTATTGACCTTCAGGGAGAAAAAATAATCTCCGCTTCAAGAACTTTATCCAACGATCTAATTGGAGTAGGAACTAACTCAGGCAAAATTGGCATGCTTAAAATTCATTTTAACATTCGTTTTCTTCAAACAGGTGAGAGAGTAATAGAACCTGAAGCGGAAGTTCAAAATATTTTGCTTGTTGATTCTCTGCAGCGGGCTGTTACTAAAGTGGTATATAGAGTGGATTATAACTCACAGCCTTCGGTAGCGGCAGTTATCAACGATTCGGAATTAATTCTTTACTCGCAGCAAAGAAAAAGATCGCTTCTCGAACGTTCACAGGTTCAGGAATATAGAACTCCCATCGGTAACTTTTCAGAAGGTTCAATTAGCGCTATAGAGTTGGATGATTTTTGTGAAAAACTTATGATAGGCACCACCGACGGAAATCTGTATTATTACTCAGTCAAATCAAAAGGCCAGCCGGTACTTATTCAAAAGTTGAAAGCCACGGGATCAACTAAAACTGCCATTACAGCACTAAGCTTCCTTATCGGGGATCAATCAATTGTTGTAGGTGATGCGAAAGGAAATTTAAGCTC
>CAZTDB010000075.1:0-8471 GCA_964612385.1 uncultured Ignavibacteriaceae bacterium | reverse complement strand
AGAGTTGGATCAAATAATTAATCGAAGCCCTGCCGTTGCCTTTTTATGGAAAGCGGATGAAAATTGGTCTGTTGAATTCGTTTCCGAAAATGTAAAGCAATGGGGATATGAACCGATGGAGTTCCTATCGGGAAAAATTCTTTTCTCGGATATCATATCCAAGGACGATCTTGAGAGAGTAAGTCAAGAAGTAACCTTCTATTCAAAATCCGTAAATAATGAATTTAAACAAGAGTATCGAATCTTATCGAAAGAAAATGACATACGATGGGTTGAAGATTGGACATGGATTAGAAGAGACGGAGAACGAATTACCCATTACGAAGGAATATTGATCGATTCCACGCAAAAAAAAGAATGGGAACTTTCATTTCGAAAAAGCGAACAGCAGCTAATCGATTCAAACACAAGACTGAATGCTATATTCAATGCATCTCCCCTTACCATAATAAAACTCAACAAAGATAAGATAGTTGAAATGTGGAATCCCGCTGCTGAACGACTTTTTGGTTATACGGCAGATGAAATTTTGGGTAAACGTTTTGGCTTCCCCGATCCGAAACAAAACAAAGAATTCGAACAAAATTTTGATAGAGTAATGCAAGGAGAAGCTTTAAGAGAGAAAGAAGTAGTCCGCAGCAGAAAGGATGGCTCGAAGTTTTATGCACGATTATCAACAGCGCCAATTAAAGATCAAGATGGTAATATTACGGCTCTCATTGCAATGATTTCAGACATCACAGAACAAAAGAAAGCTGAAGCCGAAATAAATTTCAATACTGAGAGATTAAGGTTAATTGCCAGTGTTACAGGAGAAATTGTTGCCTCAAGCCAAATAAACGAGCAGCTCATAAAATTCACTGAGCTTGTTTGTGATACGTTTAGAGTAGATGCCTGCGTTATCCGAAAGCTTGAAGGGGAAAGTTTAACTTTACTTGCCTCAAAAGGTATTCCTCATGAAATATTGATTGATAAATTTCCTGTTAATATCGGCATAGCAAAAGAAATTTTAAGCAGTCATAAATCTTTTGCGATCGAAAATACCGGCGAGCACCCGGTTACAAGAGACGGCGATCAATTTAGCCAAACACCAAATAAATTCCTCTCTTATGCCGGCGCTCCATTACTGATAGAAAATAAAGTAACCGGCATTATCGGTATTTATACCGCAGATCGTATTGTACGGTTTACCGACCGCGACCTTGAGCATCTTCAAATTGTAGCGAATCATATTGCAGTAGCTCTTGAAAACGAAAATTTGATTAACAAGCTCGAAAGGCAAGCTGAACTATTAAGCGAGGAAATTAATGTGCGGAAAAAAGCTGAAGAAACATTGCGCAGCAGAGAAGCGGAATTCAGAGCACTGGTAGAAAATACACCGGATATAATATCAAGACTCGATGAAGATTTAAGATGCCTTTATATTAATCCTGCTGTAAAAAGATTATCAGGATTGGAACCTTTATACTTGATCGGAAAGACTCCCGATGAAATTGAATTAACGAAAAGTTCTACTCTTAAAACCGAGGCTTTTTTGGAAGTCTTTCAAACCGGAAAAGAAAATTTAACAAGAATCGATGTGGAGTTGCCCGAAGGTAAAAAGTTCATCCAGGCACGCATCATTCCCGAGTTCAATAATAAAGGCAAGGTAGAAACAGTTTTAGTATTAGCAACAGATATAACAGAAAGAAAGTTATATGAGGAAGAACGTTTTCAGCTATTGACAATTTTAGAAGCAAGCGTAAACGAGATTTATATTTTTGATGCTAAGACTCTTCAATTCACATTTGTTAATGAGGGTGCGCTTAAAAATTTAGGCTATCCTTCCGATGTAATGATGAATATGACGCCGGTAAATATTAAGCCCGAGTTTAATGAAGAAACATTCAGAGAATTAATAACGCCTCTTCTTAATCACGAAAAAGAAAAACTGGTATTTATTACCGAACACTTACGAGCAAACGGAACACGGTATCCGGTTGAAGTGAATCTTCAATTGATTGACCTTCCTTTTAAGAGCACTTTTTTGGCGATAGTATTAGACCTGACAGGAAGAATTGAAGCCGAAGAAGCTTTAAGAAAATCGGAAGAGAGATACAGACTTTTATTTCTTAATAATCCTCTTCCGATGTGGGTATACGATTCGGAAACTTTTGAATTTCTAACGGTTAATGAAGCCGCTGTTAATAATTACGGCTATACAAGGGAAGAGTTTTTAACGATGACTATCAATGATATCCGTCCGCCTGAAGAAGTTATTTTACTTAAGAAATTTATTAGCCAAAGCGAATCCGGTTATAGAAAAGCCGGCATCTGGAAGCATAAGAAAAAAGACGGAGAAATTATTGACGTTGAAATTGTTTCTCACAATGTGGTGTTTGCCGATAGAAAAGCAAGACTAGTACTGGCTAACGATGTAACGGAACGCAAAAGAGCCGAAGATAAATTGAGGGAATCCCGCGAACAGTTAAGAGCGCTTGCTGCAAATCTGCAATCAATACGTGAAGAAGAACGAGCCTTTATTGCCAGAGAAATTCACGACGAATTAGGGCAGGTGCTTACTTCTTTAAAAATGAATTTAACTTTGTTAGGCAGAAGTATTTCAGCGGATATTTCTTCGATAAACATCGCCTCAATTCAAAACGAAATTGAGGACATGAAAGGTATTATCGATAGCTCGGTAAAAAGAGTCAGAAAGTTAATTACCGAGTTAAGACCCGAAGTGCTGGATAATTTGGGATTGATTTCAGCATTGGAATGGCAGACACAGGAGTTTGAAACAAATACCGGCATCAAATGCAATATGGAAGGATTCGATATTAAAGTCGATATCGGGCGGGATGAATCTATCGCTATATTCAGAATCTTTCAAGAAGCTTTAACCAACATTACGCGTCATTCCGGTGCTACGCGTGTGCAAGTTGAAATTAGCAGCGATGAAAAGAATTTCTCTATGAGAATTATCGACAACGGAAAAGGTTTCTCTGCCGATGAAAAGAAAACCGAAAAGACATTCGGATTAATCGGTATGAGAGAGCGCGCTGCAATTCTGGGGGGAGAAGTGGAAATTGTAAGTCATCTTAATTTAGGTACATCTGTTAATGTGATTATACCTCTGAAAAAGCCAGAATAGAATTCCCGGCAATATTTTTATTCCATCCTTAAATCGTCAGTCATAAATAATAAATAATAAATTCACTACTAACCGACAAAAAATAGAAAGAAATAAAAGCAAGCTGCATTAACATCAAAAGAAAACTAATGAAAAAACCTTATTGACCTTAGTAACACAGCCAACACCCCGATTTTTAACCTTATCCGAAGGATCTAGGGATTAGCTTATTACAAATCAATAAGCTAATCCCTAGATCCTTCGGATAAGGTTAGGGTATATGGGTAATTGTGTGTTACTAAGGTTCACATTCAGCCACCCTAACAGGTATATTTTTAATAATGGAATATTTTGTTCACTTAATTTCTGTTTCCTAAACTTTTTTGCTAATACTAAATTTTAGTCGGTTGATAGTGTAATAAATTATAAATTCCGGCTCCCTGCCTTCCTGCTCGCTTTCCCTGGTTTATGCTTACGCATCAATTTATTATCTTTGAGCCTCAAAAATAGCAAGGTATGTATGACTTCGAGTGAAATACGACAACAATTTTTTGATTTTTTTAAGAGTAAAGATCACAGAATAGTCGGCAGTGCACCGGTTGTTCCGTTTGACGACCCCACACTATTGTTTACCAATGCGGGGATGAATCAATTTAAAGATGTTTTTTTAGGAACAGGAACCAGAGATTATAAACGCGCTGCTAATACTCAAAAATGTATAAGAGTAAGCGGAAAGCATAACGACCTTGAAGAGGTAGGATACGATACTTATCATCATACTTTTTTTGAAATGTTAGGCAATTGGTCCTTCGGCGATTATTACAAAGCCGAGGCAATCGAATGGGCATGGGAGCTTTTAACCGGAGTATGGAAGCTTCCAAAGGAAAGATTGTGGGCAACAGTTTATAGAACCGACGATGAAGCGTTTGAATTGTGGAAATCGAAAACTGATATAAATCCAAGTCACATTTTACGGTTTGATGAGAAAGATAACTTTTGGGAAATGGGTGAAACGGGTCCATGCGGTCCTTGTTCTGAAATTCATATAAATCTAACCGATGATTATGACAACCCGCAATATGTAAATGCAGGAACACCCGAATGCATTGAGATATGGAATCTCGTTTTCATTCAATACAATCGTGACAAAGCCGGAAAGCTTCATGAATTGCCTGCCAAACACGTTGATACGGGAATGGGCTTTGAACGCGTTTGCGCAGTTCTTCAAAACAAAAGCTCCAATTATGATACCGACGTATTTACTCCAATAATTAATCAAATAGAAATTATCAGCGATAAAAAGTATAAGGTTCCTGATGTTCAAGTTGCCATGAGAGTTATTGCCGACCACATTCGTACCTTAACTTTTGCTATTGGTGATGGAGCCGTCCCCGGTAACGACGGACGCGGCTATGTCTTGAGAAGAATATTAAGAAGAGCCTCTCGATACGGAAGAAAAATAAATTTAACAGAACCGTTTCTTTATAAGCTCGTGAATGTAGTCGTTCAAAATTTTGGCGGGGTTTTTCCCGAGATTAAAATCAATCAATCCAATATTGAAAAAATAATTAAAGCCGAAGAAGAAAGCTTTAACATAACTCTCGATAGAGGGATAGATTTATTTAATGAAATTGTTACGCTCCAAATAACTGAATTGTTAAGAAAAAAATATGGCGATGCTTATTACGTAACAGACGGTAAAGATATTTCAAAAAATGATTATCTGATAAAAGTAAATAAACGGGAAGATAATATTCCTGTAATGGAAATTTACCTTTCGCAGTGGGATGTGAAGACAACTCAAGATCAATTAAATTCCAAACCGGTTATAAGCGGGGAGGATGTGTTTAAGCTTTACGATACCTATGGATTCCCTGTTGACCTTACAAATGTTATGGCTCGCGAAAAAGGATTTTCCATTGATGAAGAAGGATTCAATATCCTGATGGAGCAGCAAAGACAGCGGGGAAGAGAATCATCTAAAGAAAAATTTGCTTCGGTTAATATTGCAATTACCGACCTTAATTCGTTCGAGATGTCAAGAACCGAAACTTTGGAGTTCACAGGATATGACGAGCTTGCTTCGAATGCGCACATAGTTGGATATAAAAAAGAATCGAATGCCGATTTAATAATACTCGATAAAACTCCTTTTTATGTAGAAGCAGGCGGTCAGATAGGTGATATCGGTGATTTAATAATTGACAGCAGCAATGCAGCAGTGGTTGATGTTGCAAGAGTTGAAAATAAAACCGTGCACGTGGTTGAACCGGTTGAAGGAATAATTTTGCGTCCGGGTAAAGAAGTGATTGCAAAGGTTGATGAGAAACGCCGCTGGGATATTATGCGGAACCATACAGCAACTCATTTTCTTCATGCGGCGTTAAGAAAAATTTTAGGCACGCACGTTCATCAAGCCGGCTCTTACGTAGGACCGGATAGATTGCGTTTCGACTTTACTCATTATGCAAAACTTAGTCATGCTGAAATTCAGGAAATTGAAACACTAGTAAACGAGCAGCTAAGACTAAACGTACCTTTACAGCATCATCGAAATATTCCGTTTGAGCAGGCAAAGAAAATGGGAGCGCTGATGTTCTTCGGCGATAAGTATGGGGACAGAGTGAACGTAGTGCAGTTTGGCGATTTTACTTTAGAATTCTGCGGCGGTACGCATGTGCACAACTCTTCCGAAATCGGTCTGTTCAAAATTATAAGCGAAGCTTCTATTGCAAGCGGTGTAAGAAGAATTGAAGCGATAACCGGCGCAGGCATCGAGCAGTATATAAATCAGCAGCTTAATCAGCTTAAGCAAGCCGACAAAAAAATTTATGAGCTAATTGAAGTTAAAAAGAAATTGGAGAAAGAAATTTCCGCCTTAAAATTAAAAGAGAAAATCAGCCAGCTCGATTCACTGCTGAAAATTTCGTCAGACATTGACGGCATTAAAATTTATAAAGGAAAAGTGAATGCTGAAAACATGGAAGAGCTTAAATCCTTCGGCGATGAACTCCGCAGCAAAATTAAAAGCGGCGTTGGAGTGTTGATATCTATCATCGAAGAAAAAGTCGCAATAGTTTGTGTAGTATCAGATGATTTGGTAAATGAGAAGAAATTGAACGCCGGAAAAATTGTTGGCGAGATTGCTAAGGTTGCAGGCGGCAGCGGCGGCGGCAGAGCGCACATGGCAACCGCCGGCGGAAAGGACGTAACGAAAATTGGAGAGGCTGTGAAGCGGATTGAAGAGATTGTTAAGGATTTTTTGAAATGATAGGCTGCATTCTCAACAATATTATTTTTATTCAGGATGATACAAATTCGAATAAAATATTGGTGCGGTTTCATATAATTAATATAATACGAATGTGAAAATTTTAAAATTCAAACAATCTATTATTGGAGACAACCTTATGAAACAATATGAAGCTGTAATTGAGGTTATGAATTCCCGTGGAGGATATTCCACATTAGGCGAGCTTTACCGTGAAGTCTTTAAAATCGAGAACGTTAAATGGGGAACAAAAACTCCATTTGCATCAATTAGACGCATTGTTCAAGATGATAGATTCTTCTTTAAAATAAGACCGGGACTTTGGGCGCTTAAAACGGAGAAAGAAAAAGTGTTGCGTTTATTCGATATCAAAAACAAAAATCGAAATTCTGAGATTAACTTTAATCACTCTTATTATCAGGGTCTTTTATTAGAGATAGGAAGATTAAGAAAGTTAAATACATACATTCCCAATCAAGATAAAAACAGAAAATTTTTGGAGAGACCATTAAAAGAATTAGCTACTCTTGATCAAATTTTTGATTTTACTTATAATCATATAGTGGATAAAGCAGCCACCATTGATGTTACCTGGTTTAATGAACGAAATTTTCCGCAAGCGTTTTTTGAAGTCGAACATTCAACTAACTTTAAAAGCTCTCTATTGAAGTTTCTCGAACTTCAGGATTTTAATGCTGACTTTCGTATAGTTTCAAATAAATTGCGTGAAAAACAATTCCGTGCAGTTTTATCATACACTGCTTTTAAAAGCATTGAACACAGAGTAAAATTTCTCTCATATGACGTCGTTTCTGAAATCCATATAAAGACATTTGAATTAAGTTTGATAGAGAATAACTTTTGATTGTGAATGAAACAAGAGAATCCTAAGAGTAAAGAAGAGAGCAGTAAATCAAAATTAACCAGTGGACTATTTACAAGCAGAACCGAAGAATGGGAAACTCCAAATTATGTATTTTCAATGCTTAACAAAGAATTCGATTTCCAAATTGACGTGTGTGCTACTTCTGAAAATGCTAAGTGTAATGTATTTTTTGATAAATCAGTCGATGGGCTAAAAAGAGAGTGGAGTCCTTTCCGATGTTGGATGAATCCACCGTACGGGAAAAATATTTCCAAATGGATGAAGAAAGCTTTTGAAGAAAGCCAACGAGGTTCCTTAGTAGTATGCCTTATCCCAAGCCGGACTGATACTAAATGGTGGCATGATTGGGTTATGAAAGCATCGGAAATCCGGTTTATTGCTGGCAGAATAAGTTTCGGTGACACAAAGCAATCAGCACCCTTTCCCTCATGTATAGTAATTTATTATCCTGAACTTGATAATCCATATAAGCTGTCGGTACCAATCATTAAATCAGTTCGTTTTGATAAAATAAAAAATAAGTTGATAATCATATCTAGTTCAGTTACTAAAGATGACACCTTATTTTGACTTAAGTCTATTTTCAAAATATTAATAACTTGTGATGCATGGAACTTATCGTAAGAGTGAAAAACTCTCGAAGAGTCCTTTGGACAATTCCCCCCCTTCTTCACGCCTGCCAAAAACTTGTTCGGCGGGCAGGTTGGTAAGAGAAGTCCGAAGGATGCTGCGCATGGGTGAGGGGGATGAGTTCATGTTTAGTATTTATGGCAATTTAATAAATTTTGAATACTAAAAATTTTAGTTCAACCGAAAAATCCACCATCTTATCCGAAGGATCGAGACTGTGTAATAACTCAATTCAAATGAATAATAATTTGCTTTTATGTATACAGGCATCCTCGAACTCACCCTAATCACTCTCTTACAAAGAGAGGGACTTATTACAAATAAACCGTTATATGTTTACATTCTGACAGAATAATTAACAATAAGTAGTTACCTTCAATAAGCCCTTCTCTTCTTAAGAGAAGGGTTGGGTTGAGTTTATAATTTCAGATAACAATTAATAAATAAATTTAATATTTATTCATAAACTCCTGGTTTTTACACAGTCTCAATCGTTCCGAGAAACACGAAGCGAACTTTTAGTGAGAACTTTCGGAACGATCCTTTGGAAGTGTCTTCGTGTCTTGGTGGCA
>CAZTDB010000074.1:0-8542 GCA_964612385.1 uncultured Ignavibacteriaceae bacterium | reverse complement strand
AATATTTTTCCATTCTTATTCCTTACCCTTTTATTAATTGTAACGAGCGATATTAATGAAAATCTTAGGCTAATTGTAAATTTTAGCGGCATCCTTTTCTTAATGTTCATTTTCTTCAAGCAATATGGATTTGAGTTTAAGCTATATCCGGTTCTTCCCGCATCAGTGCTGCTGTTTATTTTTCTTGTGCTTTTCTCAATGTCAGTTTCCACCTTAAACTCAGGATATTTCAAAATAGGAATGATAGAAACACTAAGACAAGCAGTGTTTTTTATGTTCATTTATTTATTTTACACATTCATAAAGAATAATGAAGATGCTTCAAGATACATGAAGTATTTAATCGCTGCAGGGGTCTTTATTTCTGTAACCATAATCTATGTTTTCATTACCTCAGATGTTTCGTTGGTTTTACTTCAAACACAAGGAATTCTGCACGAGGGCGGATATTTTAAAAATGTAGCCGCTGCAGGAGGAATTTTTGCAGTTACAATTCCATTAACAATTGTATATGCCTTTAACTCGACATCTAAAGAGAAAAAATTTATCCTCTGGCTGCTTTTTACACTTCAGCTAAGTGGATTGATACTTACAAATTCAAGAGCAGCGGTGCTCTCTGTAATGGTTAGCTTTCTTTATATTTTATTCAAACTAAAAAAAATTAAGTTGAAGGCGGTTATTACTTCAGTGGTTATAATGAGTATCCCTTTCATTATTTATTACGGTGAGGTTACAAAATGGATTGGTACTTACTTCAGAGTGAGCCGGATTTTTGAGAATACAAGATTTTATCTTTGGGATATCTCTTTTAGCGCTATAGGTGAAAATCCAATCTTCGGAATCGGACCTGGTACTTTCAAATATTATATGTACAAATATCTTCCTGTAAAATTAGGAGGATGGGATGAGGCACAGTTAGCTTTTATATATGACTACTCAGGCTTAGGGCATCAGCATAACTTTTTATTATTCCGAGCATCTGAGCTCGGCATATTAGGAATAGTAAGTGCTTTTTTGATTGCATTTCTTTTCTTCAAATATTCTTACCGGGTTTATTATTCATTCAAAGATAACACTAAGGTAAAAAATTTAATTATCGCAATACTCGGTATTGGATATGGATTATTTGTTCGATCATTTTTTGAAGCAACCGGAATTTTATCTCATGGCTGGATTACAAGAGATCTGCCATTTTGGATTTTGTTTGCTATAGTCATATTTATGTATCAACAGATACAATTAGAAAAAAATAAATTGCACCTCACTGAGAGGAACAATGAATGAAAGTATTAATGTTAGCCGATCCTGCAGCCTCTCACACAATTAAATGGGTTAATTCTCTTTCGGAAAAGGGGATAGAAATTTATTTATTCGGCTTTGGCAGTTATAACCCATCCGTACTTAATAAGAATGTTAAAGTTGAAACTTTTAACACCCCGGACAAAATAAAAGCAAAGACCGACGGAGCCGTTTCCAAAATCATTTACTTTACTGCATTAAAAAGAATAAATAGCCTAATCAAAAAGATTAAACCGGATATACTGCATTCCCACTACGCATCAAGCCATGGATTGATTGGAGCGCTGACAAATTTTCATCCTTATATCATATCAGTTTGGGGATCGGATATTTATAACTTTCCTGCGAAAACAATTTTTCATAGAAAAATTATTGAGTATAGTTTAATTAAAGCAGACAAAATTTTGTCAACAAGTAAGACAATGCTGCTTCATACAAAAAAGTATACCGATAAAAATATTGAAGTTACACCCTTCGGTGTAGACATTAATAAATTCAAGCCTATGTCCGTTCAATCGGTTTTTACACCGGATGATTTTGTAATCGGAACTATTAAATCATTAGAAAAGAAATACGGTATTGAGTATCTAATAAAAGCGTTCAGTATAGTTAAAAACAAGCTCCCGTCAATTCCGTTAAAATTGCTAATAGTTGGAAGCGGTAAATTGGAATGGTATCTGAAAAACCTTGTAAACGAATTAAACCTTTCAAACGATACCATATTTACAGGCCACATATCACCGGTTGAAGTTCCAAAATTTCATAATATGCTTGATATTTATGTATCCCTCTCGATTGAAGAAAGTGAAAGTTTTGGTGTTGCAATTCTTGAAGCCTCTGCATGCGAAAAGCCTGTTGTAGTTTCAAATGTAGGCGGGCTTCCCGAAGTGGTTGAGCATAACATATCCGGGTTGATTGTAGAGAGTAAAAATATTACTGAAGCCGCAACAGCTATAGAAAAATTGGTTCTAGACGGAGTTTTAAGAAAAAAGCTGGGAAAAGCCGGAAGGGAAAGAGTGACTAATTATTATAACTGGGAAGATAATGTTGCTCAGATGATAAACATCTATAGGCAGTTAAGGTGAGGATTTGGAATGAATAACCTATTAGAAAAATATATTTCAATTGATGATGCAAAACAAAAAACTATTGAGTACTATTTAGTAAATGTTTTGAATATCTCACGAGTAAATGAATCGTACAAAGTTTTAGATTTGGGTTGCGGGACAGGTGAATCTTTAGAATACTTTACCCGACTTAATAACAAAGTAGACTGGTTCGGAATTGATGTTGAAGACTCTCCAGAAGTACGGAACAGAAAAAATGAAAATGAGAGGTTTATCTCATTTGATGGGGTAAATATTCCCTTTCCGGATAATTATTTCGATTTAATTTACTGCAAGCAGGTTCTTGAGCATGTTCGTTATCCTAGAGAATTATTAGCTGAAGTTTCAAGGGTTTTAAAACCGGAGGGTCATTTTGTTGGTTCAACCTCGCATCTTGAACCATTCCACTCTTTAAGTTATTGGAATTATACTCCATACGGATTTAGTGTTCTTATATCAGAAGCAAAATTGAAATTACTTGAGTTGAGACCGAGCATTGATTCGTTAACTTTGATCGTAAGGAGAGGATTAGGCTGTCCGAAATTTTTTAATATTTTCTGGAAATTTGAATCTCCCTTAAACTTTTTTATTAACTTCATAGGAAAGTTATTCAGGATTTCAATTTTAAAAATAAATACGATTAAGCTACTTTTTTGCGGACAATTTATATTCTTTGCAACTAAAGAAAAATGAGAAATACCACATCTAAAAAAACAAACAATAGAGAGTAACAAATTTGATCTCCATACTATGCCCCGTGCTAAATGAACGAAACAATATTGAGGTTATTCTTTCATTTTTCATTGCATCGGAGCCGAAAGAAAAAGAACTGCTTATAATTGACGGCGGATCAACCGACGGCACTAGGGAAATAGTATTGGAGTGGTGCTTAAAGTATTCAAACATCCGGTTGATAGAAAATCCTTTCCGGTATGTTCCGCATGCACTAAACTTAGGTATTAAAAGCAGCACAGGTAATTTAATAGTAAGAATTGACGCCCATACCGATTTTGCACAGGATTATTTTTTAAAAATTATTGAAACTTTCAATAATACGGACGCTGATATCGTGGGTGGTCCTACAAGAACTATAGCCGATTCGGAATTTCAGGAAGCAATTGCCGCAGCAATTTCTAATCCCTTCGGTATCGGCGGAAGCAAAGTACATAATGAGAAGTTCGAGGGATTTACCGATCACGTAACATTCGGCGCCTGGAGAAGAGAATTATTTGATGAAATCGGTTTGTTTGACGAACGATTAATCCGGAATCAAGATGATGAATTTCATTACCGTGCCAGGAATGCCGGAAAAAAAATTTATCAAAATCCTGACATAAAATTATGGTATCACCCGCGAAAAAGTTTAAGCACATTTTTCAAACAGTATTTTGAATATGGTTTATATAAACCCTTGGTTTTATTAAAAATAAAATCGGAAGCAAAACTTCGCCATTTTGTCCCCTCATTTTTCGTGCTTTATTTAATATCGATTCCGGTGGCGTTCTTAATTACAGGCTGGTTATTTCCTTTACTTGTTTATATCTTTGCAATGTCAGTTGCCATAATCGGTTCTGATATTAAAAGTGCTGCTAAAATTTATTCTTTTTTTGTTTATCCGGTTCTGCATATAGCTTACGGAAGCGGATTCTTAATAGGGTTGAAAAAAATATTTCGGAAGTAAATGGAAAATCATTCCGGTATTATAAATAACGAATTTGATTTAGAACTCGAACGAATAACGCGAGTTTATGAAAAAAGAGCCGATGAATCATCAGGATTATACAGCCCGCTGTCAAATGCTGAATTATTGATCCGGCAGGAAAAAGAAAGAGCTATATTACGCTGGATTAAGAAATCGAACATTTTACCTTTAAGTGAAAAGACCCTCCTTGAAATTGGGTGCGGAGATGGAAGTAATTTATTGTCGTTCCTTAAGCTGGGATTCAAACCCGAAAATATTGCAGCTAACGAACTTTTATCGAATCGAGCCGCCAGGGCGAGAGAAATTCTTCCTGCAAAAGCAAAAGTCATTTGCTGCAGTGCACTTGAACTTGAATATTCAGATGAGTCATTTGACGTTGTATATCAATCATTAGTTTTCAGCTCCATTTTAAACGAAAATTTCAGGCACAAGCTTGCCTGGAAAATGTGGAATCTCGCAAAAAGAGGAGGCGGAATATTGTGGTACGATTTTACCGTCAATAATCCCTTCAATAAAGATGTAAAAGGAGTACCGTTAAGTGAAATCAAAAAACTTTTTCCGTCAGGTAAAATAAAATCATGGAGAATAACTCTGGCGCCGCCGATAAGTCGGTTTGTAACAAAACTCCATCCTTCACTATATTCACTAACAAGTTCTATTTTTTTATTAAGAACTCATTTACTATGCTGGATAGAAAAACATTAATTAAACTTTTAAGGTGGAGAATGTTTTTTTCTTTTTTATTCGGGGAGATTAAATGACCGAAGATTTTCTTGCATTTCATAAGCCTTATCTTTCTGAAGATGAAATTGAGGAGATGGTTGATACTCTGCGATCCGGATGGATTAGCATGGGTCCCAAAACTCTTCTCTTCGAGGAAGCCTTCGGAAATTACATAGGCGTTAATAATGCTATTGCTGTTAACTCATGGACTGCTGCGGGGCATTTAGTCCTTGAGGCTTTTCGGATCGAAAAGGGAGATGAAGTTATCGTACCAACGATGACCTTTCCTTCAACTGCCGAGATTGCATGTTACTTTGGTGCAAAACCCGTTTTAGTCGATGTTGAAGAGGATACTCTCAACATTTCTGTTGAACTGATCGAAAAAGCAATTACATCTAAAACTAAGGTTATAATTCCTGTGCATTACGGCGGACAGCCATGTGATATAGACGAAATAAATGCATTGGCAGCAAAACACGGTATCAGAGTAATTGAAGATGCTGCCCATGCATTACCGGCAGTATATAAAGGAAAAAAAATCGGAACAATTTCTGAAGTTACATGCTTCAGCTTTTATGCTACAAAAACCTTATCGACCGGTGAAGGAGGGATGATCTGCACTGAAAACGAAGAGATTTCTGAAAGATGCAAAATAATGCGGCTGCACGGTATAAACCGTGATGCATGGAATAGATATAACGAGTCGGGCTCGTGGTACTATGAAGTTGTAGCACCTGGATATAAATATAATTTTACTGACCTTCAGGCTTCCCTTGGTTTGGCTCAGCTAAGAAAAGTTGATCTGATGTGGAAAAAAAGAAAAGAGATTGCCAAAAAATATACAGAGGCATTTAAGAATAATGACGGAATAAGAATAATTACAATCAAAGATGATCGTGAATCGTCCTGGCATCTATTTCCTATTAGGTTAAATCTAGAAGCACTGAAAATAAATCGTGCTCAATTCATTGATCAAATGAAAGATGCCGGTATCGGTGCCGCAGTTCATTTCATGCCTGTGCACATGCATCTCTACTATAAAGAGACTCTTTCGCTTGATGATAAAGATTTTCCGGCGGCTACAAATGCTTTTCATAGATTAATATCTCTCCCCATTTATCCCGGAATGACAGAAGCCCAGGTTGACCGGGTAATCGATGTGCTTACTAGTTTGCTCTTAAAATTTAGGAAGTAAAGTTGGTATGGATAGACGATTCTCTTTAATAAGAAGAATTATCGATATAATTGTCAGTTCGTTCGTGTTATTGATTTCGTTACCGCTCCTTCTCATCGCAGCAATTGCCATAAAACTAGACTCAAAAGGTTCTGTTTTTTTTAGCCAGGAACGTACCGGCTACCAAGGAAAAAAGTTTAAGATGATTAAACTAAGAGGTATGGTGGAGAATGCAGAAAAGATTGGTCCCATATTCACATCTCAAAATGACAGCCGAATTACCGAAGTAGGAAAAATTTTAAGAAGAACTAGCATTGACGAAATTCCAAATTTCATTAATGTTCTGAAGGGCGATATGACACTGATCGGACCTAGACCCGAACTGCCCTCAATAACAAAAGATTATAATGAATATCAAAAGCAGGTGTTTAGGTTTAAGCCGGGCGTTACGGGAATTTCACAGATAAACGGAAGACAAATGCTTACGCCCGAGCAGCGGGTTAAGATGGAAATCGAATACTACAGCAAGGAAAATTTTATTTCCAATCTGAAAATTTTCTTCAAGACCTTCCAGGTAGTTGCAAATAACAGCGGTAACATCTAATCTCCCGCTATGAAGGTTAAATCGATTTTTACATTTCTTCTTTTTCTCAGCGTCGGCGGCGGTTATGCACAAGTTGATAATATCCACTCCGACCATCGGATTTATTCATTTCTTAAAAAAATGTACGTTCAAGGAATTTTAACCGGATATGACGATGCAATTATTCCGTTATCAAAAAAATCGGTTATTTCGGCTCTTATAAAGATAAAGGAGAAGCAATATTTAATCAGTGAAAGCGAAAAAGAATATTTAAACGATCAGCTAAAAAAATTTAATTCGTACATAAATCCCGAAGAAAAACCAATCGGAATTTTTGATTCTTTCCCTGATCAATTAGGGGATAATTTAATCTCATACAAAGAAAAATATTTATTCAGCCTTCGCGACTCGAATCTAAATTTTAATGCATTGCCTTTTATAGATTATAAATTCATTTATCAAAAAGAACAAAACAACGGAAGTTCTTTAATCAATATTGGCGGTAAAGTTTTTGGGTCTTACCGTAATTGGTTCGGATTTTATTTGAGCGCTTCGAACGGTGTAGTGTTTAATAAAAGGGAAGCTGCTTTGTTGGATAGAAGAGTGAAGCATAGTTTTACTTTTAATGAAACCGGAATAAACTTTTTTGATAACACCGAAGGTTACGTAAAATTTCAAACCGAACATCTAAGCTTGCAGTTAGGCAGAGAACGGCTTTTGTGGGGTTACGGAAAAAGCGGAAGATTGTTTCTCGGCGATACTCCGCCTCTCTTCGATTTTCTCAAATTCAATTTTTCGTACAAATCAATCCGGTATGATTTTGTTCACGGATGGCTCAATCAAAAACAGGAAGTATATTTTATTGATTCTCTAATCGGAGACGTAAAAGAAAAAAGACCGAAATATGCTGCCGTAAGCAGATTGAGTTTTGCACCTTCATCCGCTTTCTCAATGGGAATTTCGCAGATGGTTATTTACTCAAACCGCCCTTTCGAAGCGGCTTATCTGAATCCGTTTTTATTTTGGGAATCTGCTCAGCGCTCGCTTAATGATCTTGATAATTCATTCATTTCCTTAGACTCAAGATTTAGACCCACACCGGGATTAGAATTGACGGCAACCTTGATGTTAGACGATTTAGAATTAGGCAATTACTTTAAAGGAAAATGGAATGATGTTCAGAACAAATTCGCGTTCAGTTCAGGATTGACACTTACTTCACCATTAGTATTTCAAAATCTTACTTTAACTGCGGAGTATGTTGTAATTCGACCCTACATGTTTTCCCATGCAGGAGTTGGAGAGGCGTTAACCGCAACTAATAACGGCTTTATGCTTGGAATGGATTTACAGCCGAATTCAATGTTTTTTTCACTAGCGGCAGAATACAGACTATTCAGCAGGTGCAATCTATCTCTCCAGTTTAGTCGTACACTGCATGGCGATAATTACTATGATTCAAAAGGTAATATGATTAAAAATGTCGGAGGAAATGTTTTTAATAATTTTTCGCTTTACGATTCAAGAAATGTTCCGCTTTTAGCCGGTATCAGGGAAGAAACCGATAAGATTCTAGTAGCACTCGATTACGAATTATTATATGGATTATATCTTCAGGGAACGTACATTTTTTCTAATCATAAAAGGGAAGGGAAGTCGAAGAAAGATAATTATGGATGGATTTCGCTGATATTAAGTTTTGAATAATTCCTTCCGGAAAGAACCTGCCGAAAGAATAGCATTAATGGTGATATTTATTATAGCGCTTTTCCCCTTGAACGAACTCTTAAAAAAATCTAATTTAGCGTCCAAATTTTATTGCTGGAACTGTTTATGAAATTGTTGACAAAAGCCATTTTAATTTTATTCTTAATATCCTTTCCGGTTTATTCTCAAAGCCATCGAATTATTAAATCCACTCAAAATTATATTACAATAGAATTTTTCTTTAACGA